>NZ_DDYV01000225.1:0-5999 GCF_002348205.1 Desulfobacter sp. UBA2225
TGGGGTCTGCCGCAGCCGGACTCAAGGCCCTGAAGTCTTCACTGGAAAAAGCCGAGACCCCTGACGAGGTGCGTGGATTTGAGGGGGCAGGTTCCCGGATCTATTTCAACGTGTTTAAACTGCTCATACGAAACGACCTGTTTTTCTTCAATAACCGGAACAGGCGCCCGCCAAAGGACCCGGTAAATGCCCTGCTTTCTGCCTATGAGGAGCTGATGCGGGGCACATCTTCATTTCGCAGGACCATTCAGACCCAGGTCAGAGGTTTTGCCGACTCGCTTCTGGATCCGCAGAAATTCTACCGGCCCATGACCTTTTGAATGAATCTGCGCTCTTTGACAATTTGTTCCGCCTCCCGGTCTCCCCGACGCACAATGAAACCATAATGCAATTGTGAATTGCATTATGCAGCACAGCGCATTATGCTTAAAAAAACACAATAAGGGGACTATCATGACAACAGCAGTAAGAATAACTGACGAATTGGTTCGGGAAGCAAAGATATTCAGCAAAATAGATAAACGATCTTTAACTGGGCAAATTGAGCATTGGGCCCGGATTGGAAAATGTGCTGAAGAAAACCCCGATTTAACCTATAACCTTATAAAAGAGATCCTCCTCGGCATCGCTGAATTGGAACACGAAGCAATAAGTGAATATAAATTTGGGCAGCAGAAATGAAAATTTTTCAATCCCGATNNCCTCGATTAGAGAGGATTGAGACAAGTGAGTTCAAGGCCATGATCACCTTCTTTGATAACGTTTCCCCCGGCGTGCCGTGACCAAACCTAAAAGTAACTGTAGCCACCAGCGACGATTTCATGTTAAGAAAAAAGCCCACGCTGATGCGAAGCAGGCCGATTCATCAATGGCGTCTTCTGTTATAAAGCAAAAATATAAACAATTATTCAAACATGTTAGGCTTGGGTCAGGACCCGTTGCATGACTGCTGCGCCCTTGATCTCCGCGCGGCTATGCCTGCTCACGTTGCGGGTACCAGTGCCGGAGCCCCCATCCGGACTAACAAGTCGACTTTATCGAACTTGATTCCGAAAAAGTCTTGACTATTTCGGAATTCATGTCAGAATAACCATCATGAAACGATATCTTACAAAATATATTCAAGAAGATTTGAATAATAAAATTATCCTGCTGACCGGGCCGCGCCAGACCGGAAAAACGACGCTGTCAAAAATGCTCGAAAATAATTTTGATTATTTCAACTATGATAATATTGATGATCGGTTAGACTTACAGGAAAGATCCTGGGACCGCTCAAAGCCCCTGGTTATCTTTGATGAACTGCATAAGCTGAAAAACTGGAAAGCATGGTTGAAGGGCATTTATGACAAAGAAGGCATTCCACCAGCAATCCTTGTTACGGGCAGTGCACGATTAGATACCTATAAAAAAGTTGGTGATTCCCTTGCAGGAAGATTCTTCCAATTCAGATTGCATCCTCTGGATCTTAAGGAAATCAGCACTTTTTTAAAACCGGACAACCATGACGTTGAATTAGACAAGCTTTTATCGTTTGGTGGTTTCCCAGAGCCATTTTTGAATGGAACAAGTCGTTTCTATAACCGCTGGAAAAAATCTCATCTTGATATCATTTTAAAACAAGATCTCATTGACATTGAAAATGTTCAGCAGATCACCCAGATTGAAACGATGATTCAGCTATTAAAGCACCGGGTAGGCAGCCCAATTTCCTATAGCTCCCTGGCACAGGATCTACAATGTTCAGATAAAACGGTAAAAAGGTGGTTAACGATACTCGAAAATATGTATGTGCTTTTCAAAATATCACCCTTCCATAAAAACATTGCCAGGGCTATTCAGAAAGCACCTAAGTTTTATTTCTACGATACAGGCCAGGTTATTGGTGATCAAGGGATTAAGCTGGAAAATGCCGTGGCATGTGCCATACAAAAAGAATTGCATTTCCGGGAGGATTGCCTGGGAGAAGAAGGAAAGCTATTTTATGTAAAAAATAAGGACGGCAAAGAGATCGATTTCTGTATTTCAAAAGAGGATCGCCCGTCCTTATTGTTAGAGGTAAAATGGAACGATAATAATTTGAACCCGAATTTTGAAATATTTAAAAAATTTTTTCCTGAAATCAAAATGGTGCAAATTTCAAAAAAACTGGACAGAGAAAAAACTTTTCCAAACGGAGCAGAAATCAGGCTTGCATCCAACTGGCTGTCAGAATTAAACTTTTAATACAAACGGACACACACATGGACGCCTATTCAAATATTGTCAAAAAAGTCCTTAACCAGGGCCAGATCAAGGAGAACCGCACCGGGGTGAACACCATTGCCATTGCCGGGGCCATGTTTGAACATGACATGGCCGAAGGATTTCCATTGCTGACCACCAAATACGTACCCTTTGCCCTTGTGGCCTCGGAACTGGAATTTTTCATCAAAGGCATCACAGATAAAAACTGGCTGCGGGAGAGAAACAACCATATCTGGGATGAATGGTGCTCACCGGCCAAAGTCGCCTACGGGCATGATGATGAAACCAGAAAAAAAATGATGGAAGAACGGGAACTTGGCCCCATTTACGGGTTCCAGTGGCGACATTTCGGCGGCGGATACCAGGCCTGGGACAAGGCACCGGTCCCCTCCGGGGTGGATCAGCTTAAACACCTGGTGGCCACCCTGAAAACCAATCCCGATGACCGGCGCATGATCGTGTCGGCCTGGAATCCCATGGATATCGGCCATATGGCTCTTCCGCCCTGCCACTACGGATTTCAGGTCACCGTCATCAATGGCCGGCTTAATCTGCTGTGGAACCAGAGGTCCGTGGATACTGCCCTGGGTCTTCCCTTCAACATTGCAAGCTATGGACTTCTTCTAACGCTTCTGGCCCTGGAATCAGGGTTTAAACCGGGCACCCTTGTGGGCTTTCTGGGGGACACCCATATTTATGAAAACCATGTGGAAGGACTGATGCAACAGCTTGAAAGAAAACCCTTTGCCCTGCCTGGCATAGAAACCACTGCTTTTTCATCTATTTTTGACTGGCAGTACAATGACACGGTTTTAACGGACTACCGCCACCACCCGGCCATTCGATTTGAAATTGCTGTTTAGACAATAAAAAGCCCTGCATTAAAAATCCGCAGGGCTTTGTTGTACTTTCCGCTTATGCCTGTTTAAAGAGCCTCAATGGCTTCCTGGAGTGCAGGCATGAACTCAAGGATATCTTCCACGATCCCCACATCAGCAACCTGGAAAATGGGTGCTTTGGGATTTTTATTCACGGCAACGATAAATGGATTGCCCTTGATGCCGCCCATGTGCTGGAAGGAACCGGAAATACCCATGGCCATATAGACTTTGGGTTTAACGGTCTGGCCGGAAGTACCAACCTGGCGGGATTTTTCAAGCCATTTGGCGTCAACGATGGGACGTGAACAGGAAACCACCGCACCCATGGCGTCAGCCAGTTCCTGGGCAATCGCAATATTGTCTCCATCTTCAATACCACGGCCAATGGAAACCAGAACGTCGGATTTGGTGATATCAACATCGCCGACCTCAGCTTCAACCACTTCCAGGAAGGTTCTTTTGGCGGAAAGGTCACCGGCGTCACCGGATTTGTCAACCACGGAACCGGAAGCACCACCCTCAGCGGGGGCAAATGCGCCCGGACGGATAGTGAGGACAGCGCCCGCAGATGCATCGCAGGTCACATGCGTGGAGACAGCGCCGCCCAGTTCCTGACGGACGAGTTTCAGGGCATCACCGTCCATACCTTCAAAGTCGACAACGTCGGCAGCATAGGCTGAATCCAGTTTTATGGAGAGACCAGGGGCCAGATCCATGCCAAAGGTATCATGGGCCACCAGCACAATGGCGTCGGCCGGAATGATATTGGTCAGGGCTTTTCTCACGATCTCGGCATTGGGATAGGCCAAGGCGGGATTGTCGATTTTGATCACTTCTGCGTAAGTCTTGGTCAGCGCGTTGGCCACTTTGTCCAGATCCGCGCCGGAACCGGCAACCACGGCAGTAAGAGAGGCGCCGGCATCAATCTTTTTTGCAGCACCCGGGAATTCCATGGCCACATCTTCGGCCACCCCGTTTTTAAATGGAACATATGCAAAAATCTGTGTCATGATCAAAGACCTCCTTTGGCTTTCAACTTCTCAATCAATTTTTCAATTATTTCATCAGTGGAGCCTTCAAGCATTTCAGCACCATCACCCAGATCGGGTACAAAATAATCCACGCGTTTGGTCTTTGCACCGGCTTCGCCCACGCTGCCCGGATCCACACCAAGGTCAGCGGCACCCTTTACAGGAATCTCAACGCCGGCCACCTTACGGATACCGCGGATACCGACATAACGGGGTTCGTTGATACCGGTCTGAATGGAAAGCACACAGGGCAACTCAATTTCGTTCATCTCCTGGTTGCCGCCTTCAATTTCCCGACCTACTTTAATTTTTGCATCAGCAGGCTCAATCTTGTTCACCAGAGAGGCATAGGGGTAATCCAGCATTGCGGCAAGCATGCCGCCAACCTGGCCTGCGCCGTCATCAGCCTGGGCGCCGGTAAGAATCAGATCATAATTGCCTTTTTCAACTTCAGCTTTGAGGATGGCGGCAATACCTCTACCGTCAGATCCTTCAAAGGCGTCATCAAAGAGAAGAACGCCGTTATCGGCACCCATGGCCATTTCACGTCGCAGGACTTCTTCAGCCCCGTCATCACCCACGGTTACGACAGTTACGCTGCCGCCCACCTTATCCACGATCTGGATGGCCTCTTCAACGGCATAGTTGTCCCACTCGTTCACGGAATAAACCAGATCATCACGATCCAGATCATTTCCTTCGGAATTGAGTTCAAATTCGTTCTCAGCAGTATCCGGAACTCGTTTGACGCACACCAAAATTTCCATTATTTCCTCCTTAAGCTTATTTTTTTGGGGTCTGCCGGGCTTATTAAACCAAACCCGGCAGAGAACTTATGTTAAGCGTTTTATGTTAAGCGTTGATTATGCTAAATGTTCCTCAATGAGTTGCGTAAAATCAAGGACTTCCATCTCGCCTTCTTTCCCGGCCACTTTAATGGCATCCTGGATATTCACCAGACAGAAAGGACAGGCCGTGACAATAACATTGGCCCCGGCTTCTGCTGCCATGTTGACCCTGAGAACCCCCATGCGGGTCTCTTCTTCGGGCTCATAAAACAGCATCAGACCGCCGCCGCCGCAGCAGAAGGAGCGATCACGGCTCTTTTCCAGTTCCACCCGTGTCAGGCCCGCAATGGCATCCATCGCCTCTCTCGGGGATTCATAAATACTGTTGTGGCGCCCCAGATAACAGGGGTCATGATACACATACACTTTATCACGATCCTTGCACGGTTTCATGGTCAGGGCACCGGATTTAATCTTTTCAGCCACAATTTCACTGATGTGTTTGACCGGGGGCAGGCCCGTGTAGTCATTTTTCAAAGCATTCAGGGCATGGGGGTCTGCCGTGACAATCTGTTTCACACCGGATTCTAGAATGGCTTGGGTATTCTGGGTTTTGAGATCCTGGTAAAGCATCTCTTCACCAAACCGGATCACCTCGTTGCCGCTGTCTTTTTCGTCCTTGCCCAGGATGCCGAAATCCACGCCCGCCTTTTCAAGGATGATGGCGGTTCTGCGGGCTATCTCCTGAATATTGTCGTCATAGGAGGTGATACTGTCTACAAAGTAGAGGGTATCGGCGCTCTCTTCGCCCAGATCTTTGACCGTATGGGTTTCGGCAAATGTTTTTTCCAGGGCCCAGTCCGCGCGTTTTTTCTCCATTTTGCCATAGGGATTACCGCGTTTTTCAAGGGCTTTAAGGGGTTTTTGCAGGGACTGGGGCACCATACCCTCATCCACCATGCCACGACGCAGGTCAACCATCTTGTCAATATATTCGATCCCCAGGGGGCACTCCTCTTCACAGGCACCGCAGGTGGTACAGGACCAGATCT
>NZ_DDYV01000244.1:0-9187 GCF_002348205.1 Desulfobacter sp. UBA2225
CTACCACGGGAAAGCTCGGAGAGCCCTTAATGATCTAAATCTGCGGAGTCAATGCCGTTGACTTAAGAAAATGACGCGTAATTTCAATATGTTAATGTTCTATATCTGAGCAAGGCGTGAGGGAGGGGTGAACCTCTCGAAATTTCCATGACCTTTATATTCAGACATCTTGGTATTTTTGAAAATTACTGGATCGGTTTGAAAGGCAGTAAAACATTTAATAAAATGTGACATAACAGCTTGATTTTAGGGTTATTTTTCTTAAGTCAACGGCATTGTCTGCGGAGTATCCTCAGTATTTGACTTGTGTTAAATTTATAAGGTCAATAATGAAGATGTGCTCCCCACACGCCATATACATTATTTATACCAAAAGGTACGAATCCTCTCCAACCATCCCAATTTAGATTTATTTTTTTCATAATCAGCCGATGGTCCATCTGAACTGAATATAATTGAGAGACGGGTTACTAAAGCCCCAAGTATAAAATAGCCTAAAATTACCTGAAGAATCAATAAAAAATGCCCACAATAATTATACCAATTCCAAGGGCCTTTCGAATTAGCATATATATCTCCAAAGCCGAGTGTCGTCATGGTCACTATTGAGAAATAAAATGCCCTTAGCGCAACAAAACCTGTAGGCATATTGTTATTATACAACCCTTCAACCATATCGGGAAAACAAAAGTATAGCGCTCCGAATAGTACTGACAAACATACGAACCACGTTATAATTCTAATACTAGAATGTCCGTAATCAGAAAAATTCCAAAAAAACCTAAAAGGCCATTGTAGCATTTTATGCTCGGAATACCATTCAAACCAATTGAGTTTGCGGTTATTATATTCAACCAATTGTTTATAGCCAGGATTCCACTGAATAGTGTCTATGCTTACACCACGAAAATCTGTATTTTTATCAAAAAAGCAGTCAATAATTTTAGTAAAGGCGTTGCACCCTGCCATACAGAAACGTGCTGATTTAAGATTAGCTTCGCGGAAAACGGTATCACAAAGGTTCGCTTCATTGAGATAGGCGTTTTCAAGATTTGCCTGATTAAAACTTGCCCCCCTTAAATTTGAATTGTAAAAATTTGAATTGTTTAATTTTGTCCACATAAAATGAGTTCTTTCCAAATCAGCGTAACTCAGGTTTGCCTCTTTGAAATTAGCACCCATACAGTCTGCATATTTCAGATTAGCGCACACAAGAGTTGTCTTTTCAAGGTTAGCTGAACGAATGCAGGCACCTTTAAGATTCGCATTCGATAGATTTGATTTCGTTAATTGGGCGCTTGTGAGTATAGCATCTTCAAAATTGACACTTTTTAAAATCGCATTTTTTAAATTAACTCCCACAAACCATGAGGATCTTGAATCAGGATTTCTTAAATCAGCATATTCTAAATAAATTTTTTCATCCTCAAGATTATCGACAAAGTCATTCCATTCAGTCATATCCCGCTTTTTAGAACATTTCATTAGCAGGTTATAATGTTCTTGATTAAACTTTAAATCTATCTCATCGTTAGTTGTCAAGGTCAAATGCATCCAGCGTTGCCTTGAGTACAGGATTCTCAGGCATCAAATATTTTCTCTATCAACTGAGTTTTTAGCAAACTTCATAATGCCTGATAATAGACAATTATTTATATAGCATCAACAGTCTCGATAAATTCCACAAAATAAATCCCAAAACGAACAAAACAATAGAGAGTTTTCCAGAAAAAATTGATTTTGTGATAGCATCAATTCCTTTTGCTATGCCCAACTGAAATTTTGCTTTTATTGAGCTAACTTTAAGCATGACTAACATTTTGAATATGTAATTGGATTCGTCAGTTTGTTGTTCCCATTGTCTTGTATCTTCATCGGTCACTAATCCATATTTTAAAAGCCTCTTTCTAATCCGGATCTCCTCAAATTTTATAAGTATATAGCTTTTAAATGAGGTCGTAGGATAAATCCTAATTTTTTGTTGGTACTTAATTAAATTCGTAAACGGAGGAAGTCCGTTAAAATAGTTTTCGTACGTAACCGAAAGTTCATTTTTTATCTCATCACAACGTTGTTCACTCCTGTCAACTCTTGTTTTTATTAATGGAGATATTTTGTAATAAATCCAGCCCCATAAAGACCCCATCATTAAAAGAGATCCAACCCAATCATACACAATTAGACAATCATCATTTGAAAACTGATTTAAATCCATAATCACAAATTAATTATATAAAGCATCCCAAAAAGCATGTCCGTATTCATAAATGGATAAGTCATAAAATTTTTTATCTTTACCAAATAGCAAATTTTGATTTCGAGGACATTTAATCGGTTCGAGTGGATTTATATGCCTTTTACTAATTTGCATATCGACACTTATTTGTTGAAACAAGAGCGAATTTTGATTCGATTCTCTTTCGCGTTTCCAGAAATCATCCAACATTTCTATTGGTAAATTAGAATGAATGGCAATCTGCAATAAAGCCATCATCAAATGCTTTTCCTTCCATGTATATGCCATTGGTTTGCGATATAACAAAAAATCAATTTTTGACTCTTTAAAATATTCAAAAATCACTTTATGGAAATATGTTAACCGAATATCTTTTTTATCATAATATAAAGAAATTTGTGTCAATGCCAACAAATATTGTAATAACAAATTTGAGGTAGACGCATGCTTCATAAAGGCATTAATTCTTCGTTTTTTGTAGGTGTTTTTATTTTTAGTTATCAGACTAATTCCATTCAAAAATGGTTCAAAAGCCGGATCAAATTTCTTTCTTTTTATGGCTTTGTATCGTATAATATTAAAAGGATTAGAATGGATCTTAACCAAATACGAAAGAATCTGATTTTCTTCGAGTAATTTTGTAATTGGCTTGTTTTCAAGAGCTTCGATATCTGACTTCGAATAATGCCCTAAAAATCTCATTTTTTTTGTCATATCACTTATCAATTCTGCTTTGTTGACTTCCACCGACATAATAAATTAGAACTTTCAAAATCAATGAATTTGGACAGCAATCAGGCTATTATCAAAAGGCAAGAAGTATATTAATACCTCACTAATTTGGACTGCATGAATTGAAATTCTTCAATCGCCTTTCCAATGCCAACCTCAAACACGGATTCCCTAAATAGTTTCCTTGGGCAGAATCCCAATACTAATTCATCACCTCCACAAAATTGATAGTTGCCAAATCAGGCGCCTCACATATAAAAAAACAGTAGAAAAAAAAATCATGACGCCCATACGAATACCGTTCCATTACAAATCTTGCAGGGCTCGTCAAGGAATATTCTCTTTATAAAAAATATACTTAAAGGAAGCTCCCTAATAATTCAAGCGAGTTAATAATATCCTTAATCCGATGAGAAATGCCAGGGTCCTCAATAATGGTATTATCAGTCGCCCAGGCCTACTTTAAAACAGCATTCAATAGCAGAAGTATTGTGGATGGGATCATTTCCATTCTCACTGTGGACTACATCGATATCGAAATGTCCTCAATGTGGAATTTCAAACCCTGGACTATTATTAATAGTTTTGACCATCAAGCCTTTAAACAGAAAGGGGCTGGTCCCATGCAAAACATGTCTATAAATACTTAGATTCAAAGTTTTAGACCCATCACACATCTTGGGGTATCCTTTATTGTTTAACATTAAAACTGCAAGCAAGTTAAATGCGATTGCCCTGGAAATGCTCACAACCCCAGAAGCCCTGCCCCCTCCCGGCCAAGCCCCCAGGCAAAACAACACAGAAAAAGACCCAGCACCCGCATGGTCCAGACGTAGGTGGCACCGGTTAAAAAGCTGCGGGTCCTGGCCACCACAAAGGCCAGGGCCAGTTTGGAGCCCACAAGCAGCAGATAGAAACCGGTCACAAATCCAATGGCACCCCCGGGATGAATCTGCCAGGCCTTGGACGCCACGGGTACACCAACGGTGATCCAGAACAGGAAGGGGTGGGGGCTTAAAATATTTACCAGACCCCCCCTTCATTTATCTTTGCCCCAAAATTTTCAGGCAATCAATGTACCAGCTATATTTTGCCTTTTCCATCACAAAGACTATGCAACCTAAAAAATCATACCTTGCAATCATTCGCGCTATGGTTTAATTTTTGGCCCATTATTGGGTGTCTATAAAGACGATTAGTGTGCGGCCCGTTGCCGCCTTTTTTAAAACCTGGAACATATAAATGAACACCGACCAGCAATTTTCAGCCCGGATCACATGCAGACGCATTGTAGTCAAAGTAGGCTCAGGGGTGCTGACCCGGAAAAACAGCCTCAACATTGATATCATCAACAGCATTGCAAGACAAATCTGTGTACTCCATGACCGAGGCATAGAAGTGATCCTTGTCTCCTCCGGGGCCATGGCTGCGGGCGTTAAAAAAATCGGTCTGAAAAAAAGGCCGTCGGAAACCCCCAAACGCCAGGCGGTTTGCGCCATCGGCCAGGCCGATCTGATCCGTGAATGGGAAAAGGCCATGGAGCACTGCGGCCGGAAAGTGGCCCAGATTCTTTTGACCAGAGGCGATTTGTGCGACCGGGTCCGGTATCTAAATGCCAGGAACACACTGAATACGCTCCTCGAATGGAAGGTGCTGCCCATTATCAATGAAAACGACACCGTGGCTGTGAAATCCCTGCAATTCGGGGACAACGACAACCTGGGCGCCATGATCACCATGCTGCTTAACGCTGACCTGATGATCAACCTCACCGATATCGGCGGCCTGTACAACAAAGATCCCCGGGTCCATGACGATGCCCAGCTTATCAGAGAGGTAACCACCATGGGCAGCGATATCGAGGCCATGGCCGGAAAGATTGCAGGACCCTTGGGTACAGGGGGCATGGGCACCAAAATAAGCGCCGCCAAAAAGCTGACTGCGGCAGGCATCCCCATGATCATTGCCTGCGGCCTGGAACAGGATATCCTGGTCAAAATTGCAAACAACAATTATACCGGCACCTATTTTGTCCCCAATGGTCAAAAGCCTTCATCCAGGAAAAACTGGATCGGCCTGACCCTGCAGGCCAAGGGAAGAATCACCATAGATAAAGGTGCCCAGAAAGCCGTGGTGGAACAGGGGAAAAGCCTTTTGCCGTCAGGCATTACCCGGGTGGAAGACTATTTTGAGGTGGGCGACCCCGTGGAATTCATTACAGAGGACAAAGTGGTCCTGGGCATGGGCCTGGTCAATTATAGTGCCTCGGATATATTAAAAATCATGGGTTGCAAGACCAGCCAGATTAAGAAACGTTTAGGTTTTATATCCTATGACGAGGTGATTCACAGGGATAATCTTATGATCACCGCATACCCCGATGATGCCCGTTCATAACTGATTTCGGGATAAACATAAAGGAGAAGCATTCTATGTCTTTGGAAAAGCAGATCATTCAAATTGCCAAACAGGCCAGGGCAGCAGCCCGCATTATGGCAACCCTGTCTGCAGAACAGAAAAACAGGGCGCTTTTTGCCATTGCCCGGCAGTTGGAAAAGGATAAAGAGCTCATCCAGGCGGAAAACGCAAAGGATGTGGCAGTGGCCCGGGAAAACGGGTTGTCCGATGCCATGATCGACCGGCTGACCATTACCGATAAGGTATTGGACGGGATGGTTGAAGGGCTGGAATATGTGGCGGGCCTGGAAGATCCCGTGGGCACCTTATCGGATTCCTCCATCCGGCCCAACGGTCTTGAAATGGCCAGAATGCGCATTCCGTTGGGAGTTATCGGCATTATCTACGAATCAAGGCCCAATGTCACCGTGGATGCCGCAGGTCTGTGCCTGAAGGCCGGTAATGCCGTCATCCTGCGGGGCGGTTCCGAAGCGATTCACTCCAACCAGGCCCTGGCCCGGGCCATCGCACAGGGTATTTCCACCCAAGGCCTGCCGGCCGGCGCAGTTCAAGTCATCCCCACATCGGACCGGGCTGCCGTGGATATCATGCTCAAGCAGGAAGAATATATCGACCTGATCATCCCCCGGGGTGGAGAAGGTCTGATCCGCCATGTGGTGGCAGCCTCAAGCATCCCAGTCCTCAAGCACTACAAAGGGGTCTGCCACGCCTATGTGGATAACCTGGCGGACCTGGAGATGGGCGTGAGCATCGTACTCAATGCCAAGGCCCAGCGGCCCGGGGTATGCAATGCCCTGGAAACCCTGCTGGTTCATGAAGGTGTGGCCCAACAATTTCTGCCCATGGTCCACAAGGCACTGACCCAGGCCGGTGTCACCCTCAGGGGATGCCCTAAAACCTGCGCAATACTTCCCGATGCCGTTCCCGCCACCGAAGCGGACTGGCCCATGGAATACCTGGATCTGATTCTGGCCGTCAAGGTGGTTAAGGACATGGATGACGCCATGGCCCACATCGCGGCCTACGGCTCCAACCACACAGAAGCGATCATCACAACGGACCTGAACCGGTCCCGACGCTTTATCCGGGAAGTGGACGCATCCCTTGTCATTGTCAATGCATCCACCCGGTTCAATGACGGAGGGCAGCTGGGCCTGGGCGCTGAGATCGGCATATCCACCTCCAAGTTGCACGCCTACGGCCCCATGGGCATAAAAGAGCTGACCACCACTAAATTTGTGGCCTGGGGGAACGGGCAGATCAGGATCTGATCAGCACCGCTTCAATGTCACTTAAAAATTGAGATCCGGCCAGAATGATCCGGTCAAGATTATCCGGTCAAGATTATCCGGGCCGATCTCAAATTTTAAGTTAATTTGCCGGATGGTTCAGTTTTATGGAAAAAATTCCGGTACACCATGAGAAAATGGGGGTATATCCCAGCGACAGGTTCTATTTTTTTCCGGTTACCATCATGGACAGTTCAAAGACATAATCCCGAAGTTGCTCGGCCTGGGCATTCATTTCCTCTGCGGCAGAGGCAGATTCTTCGGCAGTGGACGCATTCCGCTGAACCACTGTATCCATCTCCGCGATGGCCTTGTTGACTTGATCTATCCCGTCTGACTGTTCCCGGGAAGCTTCAGAAATTTCAGCCACCAGATGGCTTATCTTTTCAGAACTCTGAGTCACCTGGCCTAATGCCTGGTTGGCGGCGGTGACGATATCCGAACCGTCATTTACCTTTTTCACCGTATCTTCAATGAGTTCTGCCGTATCCTTGGCTGCCCTAGCGGCTCTCATGGCAAGGTTCCGGACCTCATCGGCCACCACTGCAAAACCGGCCCCGGCCTCACCGGCCCTGGCTGCCTCCACAGCGGCATTCAGAGCCAGGAGATTGGTCTGGAAGGCGATTTCGTCGATGGTTTTAATAATCTTTGATGTTTCCTCGCTGGCCTTGGTGATCTCTTCCATGGACCGGATCAGTTGCGCCATGGATTGATTGGCGCTGACCACGATCTGGTTGGATTCTTTCATCAGGCTATCTGCATGGCTTGCGTTCTCGGCATTCTTCTTGGTCATGGAGGCCATTTCCTCCATGGAAGATGAGGTCTCTTCTATAGCCGCGGCCTGCTGAGAAGATCCCTCGGCCATGAACTGACTGGATGAAGAAATCTGGTTGGATGCAGATGCTACCTGGTTGGCGCCTTCTCCTAAACCATCGCTGATTCGGATCAGAACACTGATAATGCCCCGGGCAATGACAAAGGCCAGAAAAGCCCCTGCCAGAATGGCTGCCACGGCCGTAATAACCACATTTCTTTTAGTTCCGTTAGCTGCCTCCAGCATGATTTCGTCGGTCATGATATGCTGTCTGGCCTCTTTTCTGATATTTCCCAAAAGCCGCTGAACCTCTTTCAGGGCCGGGATGGTCTGGCTGGCATAAATGCGGGAGGCCTCGCGCATTCCGTGAAGCTCGTGCTCTGCCTCTTTTTTCAGATCTTGAAGCCGGGCGATGGTTTTGTCCAGCAGCGGCAGGGTCTGGGTGTTGTATATGTCCAGGGCTTGTTGGACGGATGCATTGGCTTTATTTTCCTCCATTATGGATCTGTAATAGATTTCAGACTTGGCAGACCATTGTTCGGCCAGATCCTTGAGCCGGACCATGACCTGCTCCAAAGCCGACTCCCCTCGGCTTAATTTCTGCAAGGCGTCGATTCCAGCCCTGAAGATACGCACCTTGCCCTGATAATCACTCCATTCTTGTTCGGTTTTTCCGATCTCAAATTTATATAGGGCCAGACGTGCGGTTAAAAAAGGTTGGATAACCTGTTCATTCATGATCATATCGAGATTGCCCCACCGGTTCATGGCCACCGTATCCCCGGAGTTGGCGGCTTTTTCCTTTGACGAATCAATGACGGACCCCATGCCCTTTTTCAGCACGTCCAAAAGGGTATGCCCTAACTGTTCGAATTCTTTGTTCATTTCCTGTATATCCGTTTCCAACCGAAACAATTTCTCAAATGCCAGGTGGGTTTCAATATCGACCGCAGATTTATGAAGTTCTGTATGTGCTGCCACCATATCATCCCAGACATTTTTAAACTCTGCATCTCCACTTTCATACACCTGTGCGGCCGCCTTGGACTGCAGCCATTTGCCCAGGGCACACTGGGTCGGATCCATTGTAACTCCGAGGGAGTCATGCTTTTGAATAAAAGCATCTCGAATCTTGGCGGCCCATTTGAAATGATCCACCTCCCGTTCGGTCAACAGGGTTGGCAGTTTTTGATCAGCTTGACTGAATACCTTTCCGATGGCGATGGCAGAATCATGAAGCTGTTTATGGGGCGCTTCAATCTCCTTTAACAGGGGTTGCAGGGACGGAACCATGGACTCTGCCTCTTTTCGCTCTTCTCCGTAGAGCCATTTTCCGAATCCGCATTTGTGATGATCTGTCTCCACCTCCAGCTTGGTAATCTCTTTGTCCGTCAGCAATGCGTTTACCTTGTTCACCCAGTTCAGATGATCCACTTCTTTCTGGGCCAGATTCCCGTCCAGTTTATTGCCGTCAATGACTTCTTCGGCATTATCAACGACACCTCCAACCCCGATGAAACTGAGCCCTCCCAGCATTATCAAAAGCAAAATTACAACCCCGAAACCCACACCAATCTGCTTTCCAATGGTTAAATTTTTCCAGTTCATTTCTACTCCTTTTGATTCACCGCCTTATTGATATCAAACTCAGAATATTTGGATACGAATGGCCATGGGCCGACCCGGTCTATCAAGATC
>NZ_DDYV01000212.1:0-3033 GCF_002348205.1 Desulfobacter sp. UBA2225
ACAGCGACCAGAACCACTGGTCGACTTCGACGGTGGCGTAGCGGCTGCTGTACTGCGCCAGTAGGTTGCGGCCCTCCTGCCGGGAATAGACCAGCCCTTCCCAGGAGTCGTATTTCCAGCTGCAGGTGCCGATGCGGATGGGTGTGCCGGTGTCCATGTAAGCGACAATAAGCGGATTTGGGGTGAGGGGCAAGAGGGGGACAGGATTCCAGACGTGAAGAGAATTCGTTTCGGACCTTATCCTACAGCAATCTTCCGGCTTTCTCCTGTTTCTTCCTCCCCACTGCTTGAATGGCGTGGTCGTTGTGGTACATAGCACCTTGGCTCCGGCTGCTTGGAGTGTGATACATTTTTAGTCTGCCATTGACAGACGCTTGCTTATATCCGTGTTTTGTAGAGGAAGATTGTTCAATTTTTATTGTAGCCATATTCCTTTGATAACAATACGGATTTCCACCAGGATTCACGTCTTATAATGACATTGTCGTCGACTGTAGATTTGAAAATTTCCAGAATCGAATAGTTGAAGTTTTCTTTGATATGGCTGAAATCCAGGTTTTTTAGATCAATATTCCCTCCATGACCGTTATTGATATAACTAGTCCATCTCCCATGTATCATATTTTCCCCATAAGCAGAACCAACATACATTTTTCCATTACTTGTGTCAGAAATTAAATAAATTCCTTTTTGGTTTTCTAAAGCTACCTTCCAATCACTATAATGAATAATTTTTGACAATTTTAACCAAGAAATATTGATATTTTCATAACCGGGGAAAATGTTGTCCTGATATCTATCTTCTAATATCTGAGCAACCTTACACTCATGAATCACACTTTCAGCTTTTCTTATGAGATTTTGACCCCTATTTTTGTACCGAATGATTACACGGCCAAAAAATTGTGCATATTTATCTAACGTTTCATATTCGTATCCTACGCCATTGAAAATGTTCAGATCTTTTGTCACTCGACTTATATCGAACAACAGCCATTTATCATCATCAACTCTTACAAAGCCTATTGCAATCTCACCTTCTTTAAATGATTTTTTCTTGTTATAATTCCAAAACTGCCAATTAAGTAAAGTTTCTGGGTTATGATTAAATTTTTCTATCGGATCATCGTTTTTGTACGATTTGACAAAACGAATTTTTAAATTATCAAAGTTATCAAAATGTAAAAGATCGTTGATGAAAATAGGTTGGTGCATGAATTTTTCTTCTCCAAGTTCATATTCCGGCACAGGAGTTTCGGGGCTACACGCTGTGCTAAGAGATAATAATTCGATATTTTAAGATTTATCTGGCTGGACCCTTTAAACCCCACCCTTGTCAACGTGTTAGTCTTAGTCAAGGGCCGACAAGGGTTGCTCTGGAAATTCTTATCTATCCCCAGTGTTTTCGTGTGAGAGGCCCTGTTCTTCGGGCCTCGCGCTTCCCAAGACATCAATGTAGTGGCCAAATAATATGATCGAATCAAAAACGATACATATCTGTTCCCAGTTCTCTTCCTGAACTCATACTAGTGTCAAAGGTGTGTTACTGTTTTCTACAAATTCAAAATCTTCATCTGGTTCTGCGGCTTCCCCATCATCATCTATAAAATCAAAAGAGTAATCTACATATCCGTCATGTTTGTCAAAGAGAAGCGCGTACTGCCTTGCTGTTAACGCTACTTCGAGCTCTGCATTAAAAACCAAGCCAAAATTGCTATCACCAAGATCTATATATTCATACTCAAACTTGACGATCCTCAAGTCGGGATCATAAATTTGAATATCCTCTTCGTTCTCTTCATCATAAAAATTAATGTTATCAAATTCGGGCTTAAACGATTGAATTCCCTTTTCTTCATTGAGCCACTGGAGTTGGTACATAGCTTCTTTGGTCACTTCAAGATTGCATTTGTAGACTTTTTTTTCATCGCTGCTGTCTGATTGTGATTTCATGTTTTCATCCTCTTGGTGATTTGTAATAACATTGTCAAACTTCTTTGCCAGTTTTGTACTATCTACATCTAAAGCTTCATCGCTACCTTAAATTCCGATATAGCCACTGATTTTAGCAGCAAGCTTCAAAAATTTTATCCGAGTTCGTTAACCACAAGATTTTTATTTTTGGGGATTGTGAGCTATGGTGGCCATGGTGCCGGCAACCACGAAATGAATACATTGGTGCATGACCGGTACGCCGGTAGCCTCTTGCAGGGCGTGCGCGTACGCCGCCAGCTGGCCGCTGTACCCGAGCGCCCGTTCCAGCATGTCGTGATGGGCTCCGGGGAAAGATTTGTGATCGATCAGCAGCCATCCCCGTTCGGTCCTTACCGCCAGATCGATCCAACCGCTGAGCAGTTGTCCGTTTGCCTGGACCTGGTGGATCGGCCATTCGGGAAAGGCCTCGTACGTGCCGTGGGTGGATTGTAACCACTGGTGCAATCCCTGCACCGTCATGGCGACTTCTCCTGGTTGCAGGTGGTGGTCGGCCTGGAACCGTTGCAGCGTCTCTTTGATCATCTGCAGGCGATTGTCTCCATCCGTGATAAAAAAGGAGGCGGCGATGATGGCGTGCAGGGCATCGCCCACCGCCTGCATGTCGGCAGCTCCGTGCAGGCTGAGCCGCGGGCCGATCGTGGCTGTCGAGGCGACAGTGGCGCTGGCAACCGGCGGAAAAGCACTGGGCGACAACAACGCCGGCGGCCTGAATTCGGCGGGGCGGCGCGGCGGAAACCAGAGACGGGGAAGGGACGAATCCGGAACCGGGGGAGACTCGTTTGCCTGCAGTAGCCGATGGAGCACGTCAATCTGCCGTCCGTCCGGTAATTGCATGACCCCATCGGTCGGTGTGAACCAGTCGGCTTCCAGCAGCGCCAGCCAGGGAAAGGCTTTTTTCTTGCCGGGTAAAGGGAGCACGAGCAGGTCGCGGGCACGGGTAAAGCTGACATACAGCAGCCTGATCGCCTCGGCCTGTTGCCGGCGAAGATCCTCCGTGCCGATCCGGCTCTCCGAGATCCTCTCGTAGACGTCGATACC
>NZ_DDYV01000216.1:0-12932 GCF_002348205.1 Desulfobacter sp. UBA2225
GGTGGCTTATGGGTTTCGGAAAGGCAGGACTACACGCTATAGTCCTTACCCGGCCATCAAGGCAGATTACCCAGCACTACATCTTCCAGTCCTGGCTTTTCAAAAAGCAACAGCGGTAAAAAATAATACCATAAGTGCTTGGTCAACTATATGGTATATGGGAAATTAAAGAAAAAAATTTGCACGCCTTTCCAGATAATGTTAATAATTTCATCATTGATATTTTAAATATTTATGCAGCTTCGGTTCTTACTTCTCGGATGTTATCCCGTTAGATAAGCGAATACGAAAGATAAAACGGCAACCACAGATTAACTCGTTAAATTTCTTGAGGAATCAAAATGGAATTTTTGCAAAATAATAATTATCTTAAAAAGGTGGAAATACTATTTGAGAATCAGGAGGAACTAAATATTGCTGTTGCTTTTTGGGGAATTGAAGCATGGCAACTATTTAAAAATATACCTTCCAACAAAAAAATAAACTTAATCTGCAATTTAGAAAGTTCTGCCTGCAATCCTTTTCTAATTGAAACGCTGATGGATATTCATAATATTCAATTAAGAACAAATAGATTGCTACATGCTAAAGTATTATTTCAAGAAAATAATGCTATTATTGGTTCAGCAAATATTTCCGCAAACGGTCTTGGTTTTGAAGGGAATGAACTCAATGGTTGGATAGAAGCAGGTGTCCAAACAAACGATACAGCAGCAATATTGGACTTAAAAGATTGGTTTCAAAAATTATGGGATTCTTCGGACATCCTTTTTTACGAAACAATTGAGCATTACAAGATACTTTGGCAATCGCACAGAAATAGTAGACCGGTTAATAGTTATCAACTTTCATTGTTAGATGCGGTAAAATACGATAATGACAATTTTGCAGATAGAAAAATATATTTTGCGATCTACCGAAATCGTAATGCTTCAGACGAAGCAATAGAAAAATATGAATCAGTCAAAGAAATTCATTATAGTCTTCCCGGTATCATAGAATTTTATGAAGATTGGAGTGATATTCCTGATAATGCCGACATCATTAGTATCTATTTTGGACCACGTGGAGGATTAATTATTGATGGTACTTATAAATCGCCAGAAAAAGCTTTAATAGAGAGCTTCATTCGTGAAGATGAAACAGAAGGTGAGATAAAAATAGTTTTCAAATCTAACTCTATTCATGGCTATAAACTTTCAAAATCCGATAAAACGCTTATCAAGCAAAATATTGAGAAACTGATGTCCTTTCAGCCAAATCCACATGATGCTTTTTTAATCCCGATAGTGGATGGTGTAACCAAACTTAACGAATAGAGCAGTCTTTTTTTGAGACTAAAAAAACGGGCTATCTCATGATAACGCAGTTGCAATTTGAAACCATGAGTTGGTTATATTTTGATATCAAGTTTTATAAGAAAGTCTGTGTAACCTACACAAATTTTAAAGCGTTCATTGTCGACTGCATTACGGTAAAAAAAAACAGGTCAGCCCGTGGCTGTTTATATGAAAAAGACTATAGTTTGCAGACAAATTGTTTCTGCAAAAGGCTCGCTATTAATGTTATTTTAATGGTCTGATAAAGGAACTGGAGATGTGCGGTTATTGTATAGAATCTGCTGGCGTTGAACGTTTATTAACAAAAGAGAAATTCACCGAAGAGGATCTATTATTTTTTTCGGATTTTTTTATTCAGGAAATAGTCGATCTGAATCAGGGCATACATACACTCCTTTCTTTCATTCTTGATTCTGAAATAACAGAAAAAGACAAATTAGAACAATTAAATTCGCATATTATTTTATGTCGCTTATTAGAAAACCTCATAGATTATGGGATTGATTCACCAAATTATAACAGCCTGTTACAAAATGATTGGATTGTAAAATCCATAGTGTGTGAAAGCCTTGAAAATACCTGCCGGATTGAAAACTTAAACCGAGTTGCATCTTGGTTACCCCACTTAAACTCCTGCTATAACTTAAACCGATGGGATTCAGATGAACCGATTCAGAAAGCCAACAAGCAATTTCCAAATATTCATTTTTTTTATCCACTTTATCAGGCAGATACATATTTCAATAAGGTCAAGTGGCACACTTTCCTGAATCAGGCTGACTTACCCAAAGAATGCATGGCGATTTTAAATCATTATATTTCATGGTGGTTAAAAGGTGGGGATTTAAAAGAAAACGATTCTTCTCACATTAAAGAACGTCTTGCCGGTACAGGTGTTATTTATGACCCAATAATGACTGTACCAAAAGAAGAACGAGTTGTATTTGATCTTGCTTTTCGGGCTTTATTTTTCAGCGCTTGTTATCTTTCAAAATTGCATCTACATAATGATTGCGTGAAAAAACTCATTTTAACCCCTCCATCAAAAATCCCTTTTTTTGATGGAATGGATTTATGGCTCCAGAGAAAAGCTACTGAAAGAATATATAGATTCGAGGGGGTATCTTTTTTTCTCCATTCAATAGATGATATACGGACCATGCTGCCATTGTACCTAATGGAAAAATGTAATATTACAGGTTATGATAAAAATGCTCTCTGCCAAGCTATTAAATTATCCAAGCAATATGATGACGATTTTGAAATGTTCTATGAGCAACTCTGTTGTGGAATCTCGATCACATCCGTTCTTAATGCAGAAAAAGAATTAGAGGAAAGGCAAAAACGACTTCTTGCTTCCCTCAGCGATTCAGACCGCAAAAAGTTGCGAGAGTTGGTAATTAAAGAAGCTCTTGAGGAATTCCCTGAATTTTCGGAATCTTTAGATGAACAGGCTATTGAATGTTGTATGCTATCAAAAGTTGAGGATTTTATAGCAGGACAAGATTTAACTTGATTACCCAAATGCTGGGTTTATATGGTTTGTGTTGATACTCGATGTTCAAGTTTTTTATAACAACCTGATATTATTATATTTAATACAAAGGGTGATATTTATGGCACGATTTTTTAAATTTAATAATATCAAAGAGTTATAATTTTAAAACGGATTTTTTTGTAAAAGCACGTCATTTCAAACCCAGTGTTTACAAGGTTTTGGAAAAAACTTGAACATCGAGTGATACAGAGCCTCTGTCAGTCCGTTGAGCATGGATCCTATTCCAATGGCGCAACCCATGACACACAATTTTGAAAATTCTCTCCTGTCTAAGGTTGGTAGGTAGGGCGAGCCTTTTGTCTATTATAGAACTCCCAGAGACTTTTTTGAAAGGGAGAGGATTACTTCTGTCAGTGGTTATGCTGGATCAAATCCATCCGGTGAGCGAAAGTATTCATAGTCCACTCCCATAATCGTTTCTGTCATCGGGAAGACTATTATTAACAGGTATCACCATCAATCACCTGAAAGAGGCGGTCAGGCTGTTCATGAACAGATTCACAAAAATCCGGCGAAACATCTGTTCATCTGCCATGATGCCTGCCACGCCTTTAATGATCTGGCAGGCATCCACTGGAACGGCATAGACGATTCTGCGCCCGGGAACGGTCATGAAAATTCCCAGGCGGGAGATGGAGTTATCTACTCCTGAATTGATCTAAAATAATTCAGAGTTCAAGCCGGCTACCTGTGGCAAACACGTTAATTGGGCGCGCCATTTTACTGGACATGTAGGCCGGGGCATCAGGACCCGTGCAGTGGCCGGTATAATAGGTTGTGCCCTCGTAGGACGACAGTTCATTGATCAGAATATCCAGGCGGTTGTTCGGTTCAGTGACCTTGGTTATGCGATTATACAGGTGGAATCCGCCGATCACATGGTCAATATGGTCCAGGCCTGTGCGGGTAAGGACCGTATCAATCATATTCCCCATGCCCGAGTGGGCGCAGCCGGTGAACAGAACCGAGGTGCCGTCTTCCACGATCAGCAGGGCCAGTTCATGGGAAAATTCATCCTCAATCAGTTTCCCGTCTTCCTGCTGCCTTAAAAGGTCTGAATTGCCCTGGGGGATAAAGCCCTTTTTTGAAAAATCCGTGATAATGGTTAAATCCTCGGACAAGGCCAGGTCCGCACCAATAAACCGGCAGCGGCTTTTGTCAATGGCATCGGTATCAAGGCCGATATATCGGGGTTCATTATTCTTGTAGCGGGCATAGTACCTGCCTTCAATGGCCCCCCGAGTCATGATGATTGCTGCTTTGTCATTGAGCGTTTGAAACTGCGGGATGCCGCCGCCATGGTCATAGTGCCCGTGGGACAGCACGGCTATGTCCGTTTTTGACAGGTCCACACCCAAATGTTTTGCATTGTCTGCAAATTTTTGGTCCTGTCCCATATCAAAAAGAATGGACCGGGTGCCTGTGCGGATAAAAAAACTTAAGCCGTGGGCCGGTGCAAGTTGCGGGTCCGTGGTGTTGTTTTCAAGCAGACAGGTGATTTCCATGGCGCGTTCCTCCTGTGTTTTTTTTCGGATATAGGTTCAATTATGGGGTGGTGCATAAAAAATGCAGATTAAAGGAATCATTGGGGATATCTTCGGCACAAACCGTTGAAAAGCCCGCTTGTTTGAGCAGATCTATGGCCTGCTCTTTCCCCCACATCATGCCAAGGCCCGAGCCGTTGTCATTGAGCCCGATGGGCATGCAGTGCATCAGGCTTACCGTGTATAAAAACGGGCCCATGGGATGATCGGTATTGTCCTTGATATTGGTGGCGGCCTTGATATCGATCATTGAAAAAAGGCCGCCATCACGCAGCATGTATTTCACTCCTTTTAACGCGTCCAGGGGATGGGACTGGTCGTGGATGGCGTCAAAGGCGCATACATAATCAAAGGATTGGCCAAACTTTGACGCCTCACGGATTTCAGCGGCATCCTGGTTGATGAACGCAATGTTGGACAACCCAAAAGATTCGGATAAGGCCCGGGCCTGTTCAAGCGCTTTTTCATGGTTGTCCATGCCGACAAACTCGGATTTTGGATAGGCCTGGGCCATGAGACAGACCGCCACGCCCTGGCCGCAGCCTATATCGCAGACCCGGATGCCTTGCTGCAGCCTTTTTTCCAGCCTACCTTGGTCAACATAGGGAATAAATTCCTGGATTAATACCTTGCGGTGTTTGGCCTCAGCCAGTTCCGACATGAATGCCTGAAAATCTGGATAAATGGAAAAGGGAACGCCCTGGCCGGTTTTAAATCCCTGTTTTACGGCATTCATGGCACAGGCGGTCAGCAGGGGGATCTCCTGGGTATAAACCCCCAAGTTGTTGTTCCCGGCTCTTCTGCACAGAAGATCCCCATGGGAAGAGGGCAGGAAAAAGGTGTCATCATTGTCCGGCTTTTTTGTCATCTCGATAATGCCACCGGTGACCATGATGCCCAGCCACTCCTTGAGATAACGCGAGTTCAGACCCGTTGCCCCGGCCAGTTCCCCAAGGGTCAGGGCTGAGCCTTTCTCATCCATGACATCAAATATTTCAAGGGCATAGCCGATCCCCAAACCCAGGTTCAGGGATCCGTAATTTAGAATCTGTACCAGTTTATCGGAAAAATCAGCCATGATTTAATATGTTAAAGATCGATTCCCTCCAGGACCCGGTCTTTGATATGGGCGCAGACTTTGGTCAGGAACTCTTCGTGGGTGACCCCCATTTTGACCTTGCCGTCCAACGTGCGCACCGACAATACTTTTTCTTCTTTTTCCTTGTCCCCAATGGTGATGATTAAAGGAATATAGTCCAGTTGGGCCTCTCTGATTTTCTTTT
This sequence comes from Desulfobacter sp. UBA2225, assembly GCF_002348205.1. Lineage (NCBI taxonomy): Bacteria > Pseudomonadati > Thermodesulfobacteriota > Desulfobacteria > Desulfobacterales > Desulfobacteraceae > Desulfobacter > Desulfobacter sp. UBA2225. Next base: position 5,726 of record NZ_DDYV01000216.1, read on the forward strand.
TAAGGGTCTCGCTTCTGTCATCTACGTCGCAGAGGATGTCATGGAGCGCCAACAGGTGTTGGATCTCTTTGGCATAGGGAGCCAGTTCCTGGTTGATGGGCAGGATCACGGCCTGGACCGGGGCCAGCCACAGGGGAAATTTACCTGCAAAATGCTCCACAAGGATACCGAAAAACCGTTCCATGGAACCGTAGATCACCCGGTGGATCATGATGGGCCGGTGTTTTTCATTGTCCGCGCCCTTGTAAGTCAGATCAAAACGTTCCGGCAGCGCCATGTCCAGCTGAATGGTGCCACACTGCCAGGTTCTGCCCAAAGCGTCCTTGATGTGGATGTCTATCTTGGGACCGTAAAATGCACCATCCCCTTCATTGATCATGAATTCTCGGCCATAGGCTTCTATGGCATTGCGCAGTCCGTTGGTGGCGGTTTCCCATTGTTCATCCGTGCCGATTGATTTTTCAGGCCTTGTGGAGAGCTCCAGGTGAAAGGATAGTCCAAACCGCGCATAGACCCGTTCAGCCAGTTTCAAAACGCCTAAAACTTCTTCCTGGATCTGGTCCGGGGTCATGAAGATATGGGCATCATCCTGGTGAAAGGCCCGGACCCGGAACAATCCTGACAACGCGCCTGAAAATTCATGGCGGTGTACCAGCCCGATCTCTCCGGCCCGGTGGGGCAGGTCTTTGTAAGAGTGGGATGTTGTTTTGTAAAGGATCATGCCGCCGGGGCAGTTCATGGGTTTGATGGCGTATTCCTCGTCATCAATGGTGGATGTGTACATGTTTTCCCGGTAGTTTTCCCAGTGACCGCTTTGCTCCCAAAGTTTTCGGGTCATCATCACCGGGGTTTTGGTCTCCACATACCCGTCTTTTTTATGCTCCATGCGCCAGTATTCCAAAAGCGCATTCCACATAGAAATGCCTTTGGCATGGAAAAAGGGCATACCCGGTGCCTCGTCATGGAAAGAGTACAGATCCAGGCGGGTGCCAAGTTTTCTGTGGTCCCGCTTCTTGGCTTCCTCAATCATGGTGAGATAGGCGTTGAGTTTCTTTTTGTCAAAAAAGGAGATGCCGTACAGCCGCTGGAGCTGTTGCCGGGACTGATCTGCCCGCCAGTAGGCACCGGAGGTTTTTAACAGTTTGACCCCCTTGATCATGCCGGTGTTGGGGATATGGGGGCCGCGGCACAGGTCAATGAATTTACCGTTTTGGTACAAAGAGATCTCTTCGCCTTCGGGCAACTCGTTAATCAATTCCACCTTAAACGGGTTGTCGGCAAACAGCTCAAGCGCCTGCTGCCGTGTGACCACCTGCCGTTCAAAACCTGCCTTGGCCTGGATGATTTTTTTCATCTCCGCTTCAATGTTTTCAAGGTCAGCTTCGCTTACCGGATCCATGTCAATATCATAATAAAATCCATCTTCAACCACAGGGCCGATGGTCAGTTTGGCGTCCGGGTAGAGGTTGAGTACGGCTTCGGCCATGACATGGGCTGAGGAGTGTCGCAGGATATCCAGCCCCTGGTCGTCGTTGGCGGTGATAAAGCTCACTGCACTGTGCTCTTCAATGACCGTGCCTAAATCAAGGGCTTTGCCCTCTATTGCCATAGCCACGCAGTTGCGGGCAAATCCTTCGGAAATGCTTTTTGCCACATCCATGCCTGTGGGTGGTTCGTTAAATTCTTTTACTGCATTATCCGGGAAAGTTATTTGAATCATTTTTTTTTACTTCCTGTTTTATATATCATGCCTCGATCTTGCCCTATTTCCAAAGGCAGCGTATGATCAGGCATTGTAAGAAAAAGCCGTTAATTAAAAAAAAGAATTTTAAAAGAAGTGTTTTAAACAATCAAGGGAAAACTAAGGTGGTTTATCAGTTTATAACAACGGACAAAGACCTGGCACAAGTATGCCTGAAACTTGAACCCTGTGAAATAATCGGTGTGGATCTGGAAGCCGATTCCATGCACTGTTTTTCAGAAAAGATATGCCTGATCCAGATTGCAGGCCCAAACCAGGCCTGGCTGCTGGATCCTTTTCTGATCAATGATTTTTTACCCTTTTCCCGAATTCTTGAAAACCCGGAGATTACCAAGGTGTTTCATGGATCGGACTTTGACGTCAGAAGCCTTGACCGGGAGTTGTCCGTTGAAATTGAAAACCTGTTTGACACCGAGATTGCCTGCCGTTTCTTAAATATTAAGGAACGGGGATTGGGCGCACTTTTGAAATCTTTTTTTGATATTGATGTGGATAAAAAATACCAGAAGGTGGACTGGTCAAAACGGCCCTTGAAAGAGGAGATGATTGCCTACAGTGTGGGGGATGTGGCAACGCTTGTGGACCTGCATGACCTTTTAAAAGAACGTCTTGAAAAGATCGGGCGTCTGGCCTGGGCCGAAGAGGAGTTTGAGTTGCAGGCCAGGGTCAAATACGAGAGCAATCATTCAAGACCCTTGTTCAGACGGTTCAAGGGAGCCGGAAAACTTGACAACCGGAGCCTTGCCGTGCTGGAGCATTTGCTGGAAGTCCGGCTTTCCGAGGCCGAGAAAAAGGATCTGCCTCCCTTTAAAATTATGTCCAACCAGTCCATTCTGACCATGGTTCAGCACAGGCCAACCAGTGTCGAGTCGATATCGAAACATCGGGCCCTTAGCCCTAAACAGACCGGCATGTACGGGCAGTTGTGCGTCAAGGCCATTGAAACCGCCCTTGCCTTACCTCACCGGGAACTGCCGTCCTATCCCCAAACCCGGGTGCCCAGGAAAACCTCCCAGGTCCTTGCCCGCATTGATGCATTAAAAAAAATGCGTGAAACAGCGTCCCAGACTTTGGCCATGGAACCTGGATTTTTGATCAACAACAATATGATTTCCGCTGTGGCTGCGGGCAAGCCGGCAAGCCCGGAAGATTTGTTGCGGATTCCGGGCATGCGAAACTGGCAGGTTGAGGCGCTTGGTGAGCATATTCTTGAGACCCTGTCCCGGGTTCAGTGAGTTAAAAAGAGAAAAAGAGATAAGGATAAACAATGCGTATAGATTTCTGGAAAATGCACGGTATCGGCAATGATTTTATCATGCTGGATGACCGGGACAAGACGATTGCAGGGTATATTGACTATTCGAATCTGGCTGTGCGCCTGTGCCACCGGCGGTTCGGCATCGGTGCCGACGGCATTATCCTGGCCCGGCATTCTGATACCCATGATATTCGGTTTATAATCATCAATTCAGACGGGTCCGAACCTGAAATGTGCGGCAACGGCATGCGCTGTTTTGCCAAGTATCTGTACGAAAACAATATTCTTGTAAAAGATGAAATAAAGGTTCAGACCCTGGCCGGAACCGTGGTGCCCCGGATTGAAAAAAAGCAAAGCGGACAGGTGGTCTCCGTATGCGTGGATATGGGGGTGCCAAGGCTTGTGCCTCAGCAGATTCCTTTTGTCCATGACAGGGATATGGCCCTCGGGGTGCCCATAGAGACAGCCCAGGGCACAATGTTGGTATCCTGTGTTTCCATGGGGAATCCACATGCCGTGATCTTTGTGAATGACTTGTCACTGGTGGATATTGAAACAATTGGTCCCATGGTGGAAAATCATCCTCGTTTTCCTGAAAAAACCAATGTGGAGTTCATTGAAGTCGTCTCTGACAGGCAATTAAAAATGCGGGTGTGGGAACGCGGGGCCGGGATAACCCTTGCCTGCGGCACCGGGGCCTGTGCTGCCGTTACGGCCGCTCATCTCACGGGACGGGCAGGGCGTCAGGTGCGTGTTAATCTGGACGGCGGGGACCTGGACATTTCATGGAATGAATCCAGCGGCCATATTTTTAAGACTGGGCCTGCCCAAACCGTTTTTAAGGGAACTCTTGATATTTAGTCCAGGGTTGACAAAGCTTTTTAATCTATATATAGCTTGATTTATCGTTTGGGGTGGCGCACAGCGTCTGAGATAATACCCATTGAACCTGATCCGGATAATACTGGCGAAGGGAAGAGCGGACAAGACAATAGTAAACCCGGAAAAATTCGGATTTAGGCATTTTTATAGCCGCTTGCTCTTCCCTTGAGAGCAAGCGGCTTTTTTTATTTAGGATTTTTGCCTATGAATATTTTTGTCAATGGAAACAAGGAACGCATAGAGCCATGCACGTTGGCACAGTTGATCGCCTGTAAAAAGCTCGATGCAGGGGCGCTGGTTATTGAACTTAACCGGCAAATCATCAAACAGGATTTTTGGCCGACAACTGAACTTCAGGAAGATGATCGCCTGGAGATGCTCAGTTTTGTCGGAGGAGGCTGATTATGAAAGACGATGTACTTCGATTGGGGGGGAAAGAATTCAGTAACCGGTTACTGACCGGTACCGGGAAATTCGGCAACCATGGGCAAATTCCCAAGATGCTCGCGGCCAGCGGTTCACAGATGATCACTGTCGCTTTGCGTCGTGTCGACATCACGGCTCAGTCTGAAAATATCCTTGAATACATCCCCAAACATGTGACCCTGCTGCCGAATACATCCGGCGCCCGCAGCGCAGAACAGGCCGTACGCATTGCCCGTATTGCCCGGGAAGCCGGTTGTGGTGATTTCATTAAAATTGAAGTCATCACCGATATGAAATACCTGATGCCGGACAATTGGGAGACCTTGAAGGCAACGGAGATTCTGGCCAAAGAAGGGTTCCAGGTGCTGCCTTATGTCCTGCCGGACCTGCCCCTGGCCAAACGGCTGGAAAACGCCGGTGCCGCGGCGGTGATGCCTCTGGGCGCACCCATCGGAAGCAACCGGGGGCTGGAGACCAAACCACTGATTGCCATGTTAATTGAAAACGTCTCCGTACCCATTGTTGTGGATGCGGGAATCGGCAAGCCTTCCCAGGCAGCGGCTGCAATGGAAATGGGTGCGGATGCGGTTCTGGTGAATACAGCCATTGCCACGGCCCGGGACCCGGAAGCCATGGGGCGCGCCTTTGATTTCGCGGTCAAGGCCGGACGGGCTGCCTACCTGGCTGAAATGGCCGAAGAGTCTACCCTTGCCCGGGCCTCTTCTCCACTCACCGGATTCCTTGACGAGGTATAAAGAGGATTAGATTATGTCATTTTACGAGATCGTTGAGCGATACCGGGATTTTGACGTTCCCCATTTTTTTGACCAGGTGAGCGATCAGGATGTCATCCGCAGTCTGGCCAAGGAAAAACCCGGTCCCATGGATTTCTTGACCCTGCTGAGCCCCAGGGCTGCCGGACATCTTGAAGTCATGGCCGGCAAAGCCCACCAGTTGACCGTGCAATATTTCGGACGCACGATCCAGATGTTTATTCCATTGTACATCTCCAACCACTGTAACAACGGCTGCGCCTACTGCGGGTTTAATCAGAAAAACCCCATCCTTCGCCGGAGGCTCAGCCTGGAAGAGATTGAGATTGAGGCCGAGGCCATTGCTAAAACCGGCATGCAGCATGTACTTTTTCTCACCGGTGAGGCCCAGCACATGACCCCCATGTCGTACCTGGTGGATGCGGCTCAACTGCTCAAGAAACATTTTGCATCCGTGGCGATCGAGGTCTACCCGCTTGAGGTTGATGAGTACCGCCAACTCTACGAGGCCGGTGTCGATTCCATGACCATGTTCCAGGAAACCTATGACGAAGATGTCTATAAACGGGTTCATCTGGCCGGCAAAAAAATGGATTACCAATGGCGGCTCAACGGGCCTGAACGGGCCGCGATCGCCGGCATGCGGGTGGTCAACCTCGGCGCGCTGCTGGGTCTTTCCGAGCCGCGCCGGGACATGTTTTTCACCGGGTTACATGCCCGCTACCTTGAAAACAAGTATATCGATACCGAAGTCGCCATCTCTCTGCCCCGGTTTAACGAGGCGGAAGGCGATTTTCAACCCGACTACCTGGTGGATGACAAAACCTTTGTTCAGTTCATGACCGCGTTGCGCATCTTCCTGCCGCGTTCGGGAGTGACCGTCTCTACCCGTGAAAACGCCACCTTTCGCGACCGCATTCTGCCCCTGGGGGTTACCCGTTACTCTGCCGGGTCAAGCACCGGTGTCGGTGGATATACCGAGGTGCCCGAGGGTCAGACGCCGCAATTTGAAATTACCGATGCCCGCAGTGTGGCTCAGGTGGCCGATGCAATTCTCGCCCAGGGCTACCAGCCGATTTACAAAGACTGGGACTGCATCTGATGAAGATCGGTATTGCAGGGGTCGGCGGTATCGGCTCCAACGTGGCACTTAACCTGGTGAGAAGCGGCGTTGTGCAACTCAAACTGGTCGATTTCGACCGGGTAGAATCCGGCAACCTCAACCGCCAGTTTTATTTTTCCGACCAGATCGGCCTGTTCAAAGTCGAGGCACTTAAAATCAACCTAAGCCGCATTAACCCCAAGATAGAGATCGAGGCGCTGATTGAGCGTATTGACGCGAAGAACTGCGCAGAATTGTTCTTGGACTGCGATCTTATCGTTGAGGGCTTTGACCGCCAGGTGGATAAAAAAATGCTCATCGAAACCTTTGCCGACAAAAAGGGGGTGGTTTCAGCCTGCGGCATTGCCGGATCCGATTTGGCCGCCATCGGTTCGCGCAGAATCGGCAACTGCTACATTGTGGGCGACTTTACCACCGATTGCGACCAGGCCCCGCTCTTCAGCCACAAGGTGACCACCGTGGCCAATCACATGAGTGAACTCATTCTTTGTCAACCCGGCGTACTTCATGACAATACATTGTCATAGGTTTTGTTAACCACGAAGATCACGAAGGAGACGAAGAATAAAATCTGCGCAGACAATTCACCTTCGTGCGCTTCGTGCGCTTCGTGCGCTTCGGTGCGCCAGGATAAGCCTGGTCATTCTTGTAACCTGAAAGGAGGTTACCATGTAAATTGCTGATTAGACATGTAGCTGCGGTCTGTCGTGTGGAGGTAACAAAGCACGGGGAGCAAGATCGGTTTGCCGAAGGAAGGCAAGCGAGAGCGTGGGAGCGCTGGACAGCAAAGCTACGAGCCGTAATCCGAAAGGGTGAACCGGTTTCGGCCTCGAAACACAAAGATGCAGGCGGCCAACCTCCCGAAGATGGCGAAGCCAATACAGATGGGGAAGTAATCAGCAAATGCACTTATCTGGCCTGCCGGGGTGATAGCGGACAGCGCGTAGTGAAAGAGTGATCGAGGAACCTGGGAGACCCACCCA
>NZ_DDYV01000216.1:13032-13259 GCF_002348205.1 Desulfobacter sp. UBA2225
GCTTGGACAAACGTCCCGTTACGGAACAACTGGAATTTTGGAAAGCCGAAGACATCTGGCTACATGCCGGGCATAAAGGTCTCAAAATACCGGAGAAACTTTCCTCACTGAGACAGAAACTATACCGAAAGGCGAAGGAGGAACCGAAGTTTCGGTTTTACGTTTTATATGACCGGATCTTCAGGAAAGATGTAATAGCCTGTGCTTATGCGATAGCCAGAGCCAAG
>NZ_DDYV01000221.1:0-6905 GCF_002348205.1 Desulfobacter sp. UBA2225
CGTTGACGCACATGGCCACAAGGTCTATACCTATGGTGTCATGTTTGTCCATCTGGAATGCGATTTTCAGCTTGGTACCCACCCCGTCTGTGGAGCTGACCAGCACCGGGTTGGAAATATTGGCCAGGTTCAGGGAAAAAAGTCCGCCGAAACCACCGATTTCACCCATAACACCGGTGCGTGGGGTAGATTTGGCTATGTCTTTTATCCGGTCCACCAGCCGGGTGGCTTTATCGATATCAACGCCGGAATCCGCATATGTTAAAGAGTCATTCATTTCATCTCACCTGTGGAATATAGTAGATCTGTCAATCCCTTTAAAATCATCAATCATACGCCCAAAGGCCGTAAAAAGTCAAAAGCTTTTTGACAAGGGATGCCTGGATGAAGTATTAAGTTGGGTGATTTTAAACACGGGACTATTTTGGAGAAAATACCTTCATGAAAACAATCCATATCGGCCTACTTGGATTCGGTGTAGTAGGGGCAGGCGTGGCAAAATTGCTCAAGGAGAAAAAAGACTTGCTTGAAGCCCGGATCGGTGCCAGTCTGAATTTAAAAACCATTGCTGACCTTGATATTACAACGGACCGGGGTGTTGAATTGACAGGCACCCAATTAATAACCGATGCTGTAACGGTTATCAATGACCCTGACATTGACATTATTGTTGAGCTTATCGGCGGGAAAACCATAGCCAGGGATTTCATCCTTAAGACCCTTGAAAATAAAAAACATGTGGTGACTGCAAACAAGGCGCTTCTGGCAAGTTTTGGTAATGAGCTGGTCGCCGTTGCCGGAAAAAATCAGGTGGATTTGGCTTTTGAAGCGTCCTGCGGGGGATGTATGCCCGTCATAAAAAGCCTGCGGGAATCTTTGGTCGCCAATGACATCCATGGCATGTGCGGAATCCTTAACGGTACCTGCAATTATATCTTAAGCAAGATGTCCCAGGATGGTTCTCTATTTGAGGATGCCCTAAAAAAGGCACAGGAGTTGGGCTTTGCCGAGGCTGAACCATCACTGGATGTGGATGGATATGATACGGCCCATAAACTTGCCATCTTAAGTGCCCTGGCCTATGGTATGGAAATCAACCTTGATGATATTCATGTGGAAGGTATCCGGAACATAGGTCCGGCTGATATCGGGTTTGCAGGCGACTTTGGTTATACCATTAAACTGCTTGCCATCGGGAAAAAACATGAGAACCATGTTGAAGCCCGGGTGCATCCCACCATGATTCACAACTCCAATCCGTTGTCTCATGTGGATCACTCCATGAATGCCATTGCCATTGATGCAGACGCCACCGGGAGAACCATGCTTTACGGTCACGGCGCAGGCATGATGCCCACAGCCTCCGCTGTACTCTCGGATATTGCTGATATTGCCAGGAATATCATTGCCGGCACCCGGCGCAGGGTTCCTACCCTTGGATATCCCGAGGAAAATATTCAAAAAATACCAATTCTACCCATGGCCCAGTTGTCCACCCGGTATTATCTGCGCTTTGAAGCCCAGGATCATCCGGGTGTTCTATCCACCATTTCAGGAATTCTAGGTGAAAACGATATCAGTATTAAATCTGTTCATCAAAAAGGGCGCAATGCCAATGGGCAGGTACCCATTGTGATGCTGACTCACCTGGCCAAGGAAAGTAGGATTCAGGCGGCCCTTGCTAAAATTGTTCAAACCGACTGCGTGGTGGGACAACCCGTTCTTATCCGTATTGAAGATGATGAGACTGAGTAGGGTTCGGTTGTTCTGGGGTATTTATATCCCGATATCCGGGATAAAGGTTGCAGCATAAATAGAATAAATAAGAGAAAAAGGGTTAAAGGAATGAAAATACTTGTTGCAGATCTGGAAGGGGTCTTTTTGCCTGAAATCTGGATTAATGTGGCGAAAAAAACCGGGATTGAGGAACTTAAACTCACCACCCGGGATATCAGCGATTATGATGTGCTCATGACCAAGCGTCTCTCCATACTTGATGAGCATAATCTGACACTTAAGGATATTCAGGATGTCATTGCAGGCCTTGAACCCCTTGACGGCGCAAAGGAGATGTTGGACTGGATCCGGAAACGCACTCAGATCATTATCCTGTCCGATACCTTTGAAGAGTTTGCAGGGCCGCTTATGGAAAAATTAGGCTTTCCTGCACTTCTCTGCCATAATCTTACAGTGGACGCAACAAACCGGATTATCGGATACAATTTGAGAATTGACAATCAGAAAGCCCGGGCCGTCAAAGCCCTTCAAGGTTTGAATTATCATGTTATTGCCTTTGGAGATTCCTACAATGATACCGGGATGATCCTATCTGCAGACCAGGGCTTTTTCTTTAAGCCCCCTGAGTCCATTACCAAGGATTTTCCTGATATTCCCATTACCCGCTCCTATGATGAGCTTCAAGTCATGCTTACCACTCTTCTGGCGAACTGAATGATAAACATTGATAACTTTAAAGCGCTGCGGGTGCTTGTCATCGGGGACTTAATGCTCGATGAGTACCTGTGGGGAAGGGTAGACAGAATTTCACCGGAGGCGCCTGTGCCTGTGGTGGCCGTGGAAAAGACCAGCCATACACTGGGCGGAGCCGGTAATGTGATAAATAATCTTTCAGCTATGGGGGCAACGGTCTTCGCCATGGGTACCGTGGGTAAGGGGCCGGCCGGCCGTGATGTTTTAAAAATGCTTGGAGCCTTGAACGTTGATGTCACAGGGGTGATCAGTGAATCGGACCGGCCTACAACACGTAAAACCAGAATCATTGCCGCCAGTCAGCAAATGCTGCGCATTGACAGGGAAGTCATGCACCGGATCAGTGCCCATACGCTTGAGGAATTAACTCGGATTCTTGCCGGTTACATAGACAAAATGGATCTTGTTATCATTTCAGATTATGATAAGGGCTTGGTAACCCGTGAGCTTGTAGCACGTATTGTTGAACTGGCAAACAAATCAGGCGTAATGACCCTGGCCGATCCCAAGTCCATGGATTTTTCCAAATACATGGGGGTAAGCGTTTTGACCCCTAATAAAAGAGAAGCTGCAATTGCCGCGGGTATGCAGATTCAAACTCCCGAAGAGATGGAAGAGGCTGCAGCAAAGATCATGGCTTTGGCCGGGCTTGAAAAACTTCTTATTACCTGCGGAAAGGCCGGTATGGTCCTTTATGAAACCGGAAAACCGGCTGTCGCTATTGCATCCAAAGCAAGGCAGGTCTTTGATGTGTCCGGGGCGGGAGATACGGTTATCTCTATTTTAGGCCTGGGGTTGGCATCAGGTGCCACGTTTAAAGCGGCTGCCGGGCTGGCCAATCTTGCGGCAGGTATTGTCGTGGCTAAAGTCGGTACCGCAACCGCATCAATTGATGAGCTAAAACAGTGTGTTATGGTTAATGTTTGAATTATATGAAAATTTAACTTGACTCGAAAGCTCCTTTGATCTATATTACTAAATGTTGTTGCGGGGTGGAGCAGTCTGGTAGCTCGNNGTTCAAATCCTTCCCCCGCTACCAAGTATATCAAGGCTCTCGGCGGTTTCGCCGGGAGCCTTTGTTATTTCAGGCAAAGCATTTCCAACCGTATTTCCAACCTTTGGATAGTAAGGCAGGGTAAATGCATGTACACTGCTTTCGATCCAACTACTCCAACCCAGCATGACACCCTTTCAACCGGTTGGGAGTTTTTCCCCCGGCAGGATAATTATGTTCATCCGAAACCCATGTGCATAACCGCCACAAATTTTAAAGAGGATTTAAATCCGGATAAGAATCACCTCAATAAGTTTGATTCATTTATTGAGCCTGAACATCAAGTCTGACACCCAAACCGTTCAGGACACTGACAAGGGTTTTCAATGTCGGATTCCCATTCTTGAAAAGTCGGTAAAGCGTCTGCCGGGTTAATCCGGTTTTTCTTGATAGCTCAGAGATACCGCCTTTCCTTGCCCGGGTGATATAATAGAGGGTCTTCATTACGCTTTTGAAGTTATCTTCTTCGGCAGTTAAATCCTGGATGGAGCTTTTCAGTAAATCTGGGATAAGTTCCGGAGATTCGCGGAGTTGTTCAATAATAAAATCGTCCATGTCTTGCATGGATTCTGTGTTTATCTTTCCAATTCTTTCAGCCATTTTATAGCCCTTTCAATATCTTTATTCTGGCTTGATTTCGTGCCTTCAAGCAACAAAAGCATATCAGGAGATATCATGGTATAATAAATCCTGTGGCCGTCCCGGAATCTGAGGTCTGATACCTTATCCCTCAAATATTTATAGTCTCCAAGGTTTCCTGTGGTTACCTGTGCGAACCGCCGGATTATCTGGGTTTTGGCCTTATTTTCAAGCCCTGCAAACCACTCTTTGAAAATGGATTTACCGTTCTTCTCTGTAATCTTAACTTTTATCTGTGCTGTTTCATTCATGGTTTAAATGTATACATATAATTTACATTCGGCAGAATCCATTGTCAAGTTCCAGCCCCTTTTATTTCCCTTCGCAGCTCCAGGCCGAGTTCTTGCTGATGTGACCACAGAATCTGGAGATTTGTCAGAATTCAACCACTATGGGCTGAAAGCCCATAGTGGTTGAATTCCTGTGAGTTTGCTCACTTTGCAACCCATTTATGCAGAAATGAATCCAGGCAGACCACCATTTTGCAGGTGGGTCTGCGACCGCTTAAACCTTTTGATGCCCAATCTGCATTTTTAATGGTTTTCATGATCCGAGACCCCCTCTGCATTCTCCTTTTTTTATGAAGACAATTTTTCGATGTTATCCTTGAGCTGTCTGATTTCAATACCCAGGCTGACACACTGGCGGCCTTCCATGCAGAGTTCTGCATCTCCGGGTTCCAGAAAGGTTGCCAGAGACTTGTTATCCTTTTTCAAGAGAACCTTCCAACGGCTGTTATCATTGTCATATATAACCTCTAAATCAATTCCGCATTCTCCGATATCCGGGTATACCTGTTCGATTTTCTTGCAGAGTTCTTTTTTATCCATTGATTTCCATCCTTTAATATACAAGTTGTGAATTTGAATCCCAGCATCCTCAGATGCCTTTGACAAACAAGAGACCATCAGTGGGAATTCATCCCGGCTGCAGTGATATCAGATTTTATAAACATTTTCCCGAATCGTCAGCCCGGTTCTTGTCATAAGTGTGGACTTCAGACATGTCCACGGACATTTTGTCCATAGTGCGCTGTCGTTCCTCGTTTTTTTCTTTGACAATGTCCTCATATTGTTTTTATTTCTGCTTGTCTTCTGTTATATTTTTCACCTCCTTTTTTATACAATTTAATCCAATCCAAGTCCCTCATTCTCAGCAGTTATTGGTTTCATCAATCGATCTTTATTTTGCGCAGCCGGAGCGCATTGCCGATAACTGACACGGAACTGAAACTCATGGCTGCCGCAGCAATCATCGGACTCAAAAGCAGGCCGAAAGCCGGATAAAGAACACCGGCTGCAATCGGTACCCCCAGAGAGTTGTATACAAAAACAAAAGGCTCTTGTCGCGTTTTGGGGTCCTATTTTTATGATTATTCATAATGAATTGAAATTATTGGCAATACGTCCAATATTGGAGATCGTAAGCCTTTGCTGTATTTTAAATAAATTCAAATAGTTGGATCAAATACGCCCTTAAAAGACCCTCAAACACGACATGAGCCAAAAAAAAACAGATTCTGTTTGATATGAGTGTAGCCCTTTTCAAGTTCTTTTATTTGAAGTGTCCAAATTTTTTTTAATAGAAAAAAGCTCTCAACCTATCACGTATTGGATTTTATTTTTGCTAACACCTCTGGTGTGGGTTTGGGGAGTCCTGCGATTTTCCATGCCACAAGCGGATCAGGAAACTCTTCATATTGGCAGTTCTTTGATTGACCCACACGTTTGCAGACGGCTCGAACGATTGGAAACGCTTCAAATTTGTTATAATAGTCTCGAAGAAATTTTAATATTTCTATTTTCTCCTTGTTTAAAGGGCATTTTTGAGAAACGCCTTCATTGTGTGCCAAAACGCATGCGATTTCTTCATTCCAAGATTCAAAATCTGTAAGATATCCTTCCTGGTCCATGGAAATAGCTATGTTCTCTTTGTTTATTGTTACCATAGTTGGTCTCCTAAAAAAATGGGGCTTGGTTTTACCTTCACCCACTATTAATCATTTCATAAAATGAGAGATAAAGTTTGCCAAAATATAAGTAGGTTAAAATTGACCTATCAACATTTTTCGATCTTCTGGGCGAAGTTAGAACCAAGCCCACACCGTTCATTATTCATCCTTCCAAAGGATACATTCAACCGGGCAGTCTTCTATCGCTTCGTCAATACATTCTTCGGAACCTCCTTCCTCCATAATGACAAATGCCACGCCCTCCTGGGCGTCAAATCCGAAAACTTCTGGACAAAGCTCCACACAATTTTCACAGCCAATACAGTCTTCCGTTTCAATATATATTTTTTTGCTCATGATATTTTCCTTTCATAAAATCAGTTGAAATATTTCATAAATTGGACCCGTTCAAATACAGCAGGGTTTTCAGATTTGGATTGGCTCAATTTACCACGAAAATCACAAAGAGACTGAAAGTCGGCTACCGACATAACGCGGGACAGCTTGACCCGGTGATGAGAGTTTTGCAGTACCTAAGCCTCATGAACCAGGGGTTCCGAAGAAGCCTTGTTTTAAAAAGGGGGGGGGGCACACAAAACCGCTAAATTTCCTCCGACCTCATTCAAACCCTTGTCAGTTAAGCGTTTCAGAGGTAAAATTGATTTCAGAATTCGTTATTGCCGATTCTATAAGCTCCTGAATATTAATGGTATTTTGATTCAGGCAAAATTCATATTTTCCAATTAAGTCACCAACCTCCGGCAAAGCCGG
>NZ_DDYV01000015.1:0-6745 GCF_002348205.1 Desulfobacter sp. UBA2225
CGGGATGACCCCGGACAATAAAAATGAATTTAACCGGGCCATTGCACAGATTACAACCCAGGGACGGCGCTGCAAAGAGATTACCCACAAATTGTTAAGTTTCGCCCGGAAAAGTGATGCCACTGTGGCAGATATCGACATCAATGACAACATCCGGGAAATTGTTGCGCTCACCGGCCAGATGGCCCGGTATAACAATGTCACCATCTCCACCCGGCTTGATCCTGACCTGCCCTGTATCCGATTCTCCCCTTCTGAACTGCAGCAGGTCATCTTGAACCTGACCAACAACGCCATTGATGCCATGGGTAAAGACGGCGGCAACGTCGAGATTGTAACCGGCATCAATGAGCAGGACAATAATATGATTGAAATTAAAGTGGACGACAACGGACCAGGCATTCCGGCCCAATATCTGGGCCGGATTTTTGATCCCTTCTTTACCACCAAGGCCGTGGGAAAAGGCACAGGACTAGGCCTTTCCATCTGTTACGGCATTATTCAGAAAATGGGCGGCACCATTGAAGTAGAAAGCCATGTGGGCAAGGGCACCTGTTTTTTAATCCGGTTGCCCCTAAATGTCGACCAGACAGCCAATAAATAACTTTTAAACCAATTAGGGAGATTTTGCAGATGAAACTTTTATTTGTCGATGATGAGAAAGCCTTTCTGGACACCTTGCTTAAACGGCTTGAAAAACGAGAAGTTAACGCAGACGCCGTTTATGACGGAGAGTCAGCCATAAGCTATCTGTCAGAAAACGCCAACACGGACGTGATTGTGCTTGACGTGAAGATGCCCGGCATGGACGGTCTTAAAACACTTGAGGTCATTAAGAACAAAAATCCGCTGGTGGAGGTCATCATGCTCACGGGCCATGCCACAGTGGAAAATGCCATTGAAGGGATGAAACGCGGCGCATTTGACTACCTGATGAAGCCCTGTAATCTGGAAGATCTCATCCGCAAGATTGAACAGGCAGCAACCAAAAAATTCAAACATGAAGAGAAGATCATGGAGGCCAGAGCCAAAGAAATCACAGGCCGCATGGTTTAGGAAAATCAAAATGAAAGAGATACCCGCACCCCATACCCAGCTGCTTCTGGTGGATGATGAGAAAGGATTCGTGGATGTGCTGACCAACCGGCTGGGCCGTCGGGGCATTCAGGCCGTCAAGGCATATTCCGGCGCTGAAGCCCTGCGGGCGCTTCGTGAAGCCAGGTTTGATGTCATGGTCCTGGATCTGAAAATGGAAGATATGGACGGCATTGCGGTGTTGAAAGTTGTCAGGAAAATGGCCCCGGATCTGCCGGTGATAATTCTGACCGGACACGGTTCAAGAACTGCCGCAGAGGAGGGTATGACCATAGGCGCCTTTGATTACCTGACAAAACCCTGCGAACTTAAAGAATTAATGGAGAAAATCAGCCTGGCACGGCAGGCCAAAAACAAAAGGAACGGAGAAACAAACCAATGATATTCAAATCAAACGGATTCAAACTGGCGGTAGCAGTGTTGATCGGTGTAATCGTCTTTATTCTGCCCAGGCCGGAAGGAACAAAATTCAAACTTTCCGGCACCGGCGCAGACCAGTTAAGTCAATCAGTGTCACAATATTTTTCAACCCAGCAGACCGCACCCGGCAAGCCCGTTATTCTGACGGCCAAGGCCCCTGGGACTGAGCATGCCCGGGCACAATACCTCACCGAGCAAGCCAAAGCAATGGGCCTTTCAGAAGTTAAGGTCGATTATGTGGACGGGATGCCCCCCCAAAGCCAAACGGTTTTTAGCCGTGCTTGCGGTGCTGGTGATCCTGTTTGTGGTGGAGCCCATTCCCCTTGAAATCACTGCAGTACTTATCGGCGCCTCCCTTGTCATTCTGGGCCTTACCGATGTAAAAGGGGCATGGGCGCCCTACATGCATCCGGTTGTTATTTTCATCATGTGCTGCCTGATCTTTGCCATTGCCCTGGACAAAGTCGGGCTGACAAAACGCTTGGGTTATTTTATTGTCAAGAAGGCAGGCGATTCCGTAACACGATTCACCTTTATCATTGCCGTGGGTCTAGGCCTTGCGTCCGCTTTTATGCACGATGCAGCCGCCTGTGCCATCGGTATTGTCACCATGCTGCCCCTGATGCGTGCCGTGGGTATTGAGCCCCATACCAACACGGCAAAATTCATGATGCTCTCCCTGCCCTTTGCCTGCTCCTGCGGCGGCATGGGCTCCCTAATAGGCGGTGGCCGGTGCATGGTGGCCGCTGCATTTTTAAAGGAGTTCACCGGAATTGAGATCACCTTTTTTGACTGGATTAAATATTGTATGCCGGCAGCCATCATCTGTGTGCCTGCCGTTGTATTCATTGTCTACCTGATCTACCGGCCGGATCCCAAGTTCAAGCTGCCGGCGTTTGATGAGGATCTGGGACCAATGACTGCTGTTGAGAAAAAAGCACTGATTATTATTGGTGCCGCCTTTATATCATGGCTCACCAAGAGCCTCCACGGCCTCGACTACTCCGTCACCGGGGCTGTGGGCGTGGCTGGCCTGGTGCTGTTCGGCGTTTTAAAATGGCGGGACATCAACGACAACCTGGAGTGGGGCACAGCCCTGTTTATCTTTGGTGGCGGCATCTCCCTGGGCCTTGCCATGGGCTATTCCGGTGCAGCAGACTACTTTGCCAACCTGTTCTTCCCGCTGATTGAAGGCAAAGGATGGCTGGTGCTCTTTGTGGGTGTGGGCGTGTTCGGAGCCCTGGTTACAAATGCCATGGCCAATGTGGCGGCTGCCGCTTTAATCTTGCCCATTGTTATTCCCATGGCTCAGCTTGAAGGGGTCAACCCGACCATCCTGGCCCTGTGCCTTGGTATGGCGACATCTTTTGCCATGCTTCTTGTAATCGGCTGTCCGCCCAATGCCATTGCCTATTCATACAAATACTTCAAGTCCTCGGATCTGACCAAGCTCGGTCTTGTGACCACACCAATCCTGCTTCTCCTACTGGTAGGCGTGGTATGCACCTGGTGGAAATTTTTGGGTTTAATATAGGAGGCTTTTGCTAAACCTGATGGAAATCAATACCCTTGAAAATGATACGGGGAAGGTTGTCCGCGTGCTGCTGGTGGATGATGAAGAGAGCTTCCGCAACGCCATTGCCAGGCGTCTGGAGCGACGCAATATGGTTGTCAGCCAGGCGCCGGACGGGAAATCCTGCCTGGAATACCTCGGCGCCAATGAAGCCGATGTGGTGGTGCTGGATATGAACATGCCCGGTATGTCCGGCATTGATACCTTTAAGGCCATCAACAAATACCATCCGGGCCTGCAGGTAATTTTTCTGACCGGAAATGCCGGGATAACCGAAGGGGTGGAAGGGATCAAGGCAGGTGCCTTTGACTACCTCTCCAAGCCCATTGATATCGATCACCTGGCCGGCAAGATCCGCCAGGCCTGGGAACTCAAACGCCTGGAGGCGGCCCGCGAACAGGATAAAATCTTCAGACGGCGTCTGGAAAAGCGCATGATCCACACCCAGCGCCTGGCCTCCCTCGGCACCATGTCCACAGGCATTGCCCATGAAATCAATAATCCTTTGGCCATTATCAAGGAGTCGGCGGGATTCATGCGCATGGTGATAGAGGGTGCAGGCCAGATTCCGGAAAAAGAGATGCTTTTCAAAGGACTTGACAAAATAGAGAAAAGCGTGGACAGGGCCAGACGAATCACACACCAGCTGCTGGGCTACGTCCGGAAGCACGGCCATGAGTTCACCCCGGTGGATATCCGCCAACTCACCGAGGATACCGTGGTGTTGATCAAACACAAAACACAGGCTAAAAAAGTATCTGTACAATGGGATATTGCACCGAAAGAGCCGATGCTGATGTACACAGATCCTTTCCAGGTACGCCAGGTATTGATCAATCTTTTGGAAAACGCGGTGGATGCCGTGGAGACCGGCGGACAGATCAGGCTCTCCCTTACCAGAAAAGATCAGTCGGTCTGTCTCCAAGTCCGGGATAACGGCAGCGGCATTGCGCCGGAAAATATGGCAAAGATATTTGATCCTTTTTTCACCACCAAACCCAATGTGTCGGAGAATGAGTCCGGCACCGGACTTGGGCTCTTTGTGGCACACAAGATAATGACCGGACTTTCAGGCAGCATCCATGTGGAATCAGAGCCCGGACATGGCGCCACCTTTTCGATCTGTCTGCCTGAATGGCATTCCGAATAGACAATTACAAGTTCTTTCATAAATTTTTAAGGAGAAAAACCCATGATAAAAATACCGGTAAAAATCTTGATCGTTGATGATGAAAAAGATTTTGTAGAGATGTTTTCCCTGCGCCTGACGCGGCAGGGGGAAAAGGTGTCTATCGCCTATTCAGGACAAGAAGCCCTTGATCTGCTTAAAAAAACTGCGATCGACGTGGTAATCCTGGATATCCGCATGCCCGGCATGGACGGCATAGAGACCTTGAAAAAAATCAAAGCGGCTCATCCTCTGGTGGAAGTCATCATGCTCACCGGGCACGGGTCTACGGAAACGGCAGTGGAAGGCTTGAAGGAAGGGGCCTTTGATTACCTCATGAAACCGGCCGATTTTGAGGATATCAGTAAAAAACTGGCCAATGCCTGGAAGCACAAGGACGAACAGGAAGAACGCATCCGCAAGGCCGAAGCCAAACTGCTTCTGCGGCGTACCGGGGAAATATAGTTTATAAAATAAGGAGATGCTGTTGATGAGCCTGAAACAACGGGTATATCTTGCCAATGCCGTACTTTTAGGAATAACGGTCATGGGAGCCATTGCCATGATCTGGTATACCTATAAAACAGAAGACCTGTTCACCGGTATTGTTGAAAGGCATATTCCCATGTATCAGGCCGCCGAGTCCCTTGAGACCTCTTTGCTCAAGCAGAAAGGGTATCTGTCCTATTATCTTCTGGATAAAAATCCCGAATGGCTCAGGCAGCTGGCTGACTTCAAACTGGATTTTGAAAGCCAGCTGGCCTTAGCCAAGCCCCTGGTCACAAAAGACTGGGAAAAAGAGGCGCTGGCCGGAATTGAATCCGTGTACAAGACATATATTGCGACCAAGGATCGGGTGGTGACGTTGTATCAAAAGGGAGAACCGGGGGCCGGGGCCGCCCTTCACCGGGAAGTCAGGAGCAATTTCTTCAAAATTTATGAGCTATGTGAAAAATTTAAAACCGCACATAAAAAAGCCATAGACCTTACCGTGGAAGAGAGTCACTCCGATGCCAGGAATTTACGCTATATCGGTCTTCTGGCCATTGTCACCGTGGTGTTGCTCAGCCTTTTGATCAATTATATTTTCACCCGCCACATTCTGGGACCCATCCGCAAACTGGCGGCGGAAGCGGATCAAATGGGCGATGGCCGGGTCTCCGGCAACGAGCTGGCAGCATTGAAAAGCAGTGTCCACGGCTTGATTGAAAATGCGGAACAGACCCATGCCGAACTTGTGCGAAGTCGGGAATCTCTAATGCAGTCGGAAAAAATGGCCCTGGTGGGACAACTGGCCGCAGGCACGGCCCATTCCATCAGAAATCCATTGACCTCAATTAAAATGCGGCTGTTTTCCCTGGGTCGGTCAACCAAACTATCCCAGGACCAGCATGAAAATATCAGTGTGATTTCAACGGAGATCGGCCAGATTAATAAAATCCTGGAAAATTTCCTGGAATTTTCCAGGCCCCCCAAATTGACCATGAAGGCACAAAGCCCGTCCCAGGTGGTGGACAATACCCTGCGCCTGCTGGAACAACGGCTCAAATCCTACGGTGTAACCGTCCGGCTGGTACGCAGCAAGCCTTTGGACGACGTGATGCTGGATGCTGGCCAGTTCAAAGAGGTCCTGGCCAATATCATCATCAATGCCTGCGAAGCCATGGAAAAAGGAGGCCGGATCACCATCACCGAAACCATGGACAATGTCAACTCGGACAGGGACACGGCGGTCATAAGAATCCAGGATACCGGCCCCGGTATTCCCGCAACCATTCAGGGCGAAATCTTCAACCCGTTTTTCACCACCAAGGACGAGGGCACCGGACTGGGATTGAGCATCTGTTTTAATATTATCAGTGAACATGGCGGCTGCCTGGTGCTGGACAGCCAGGAGGGCCAGGGGGCCTGTTTCACCATTACGCTGCCTGCAAGGGAGGATCTCCATGGCAAAAATTCTGATCATTGACGACGACGACCAGCTGAGAATCAGTTTTTCCAAACTTCTCACCGAAGAGAACTATGACGTGGTGTCTGCGGCTTCCGGAGAAGCCGGTGTTGAGATCGTTAACACAACGCCTCTGGATCTGGTGATTCTGGATGTCCGCCTGCCGGGCATGAACGGGCTTGAAACCTTCAAAGAGATAAAAAAAATTGACGGCACCCTGCCGACCATCATTGTCACGGCATTCGGCACCACGGACACAGCCATTGAAGCCACCAAGGCAGGCGCCTTTGACTATCTGCTCAAACCCTTTGACATCCCTGAGATGCTCAACCTGATCACCCAGGCCATTGATGCAGGATATTGTATGCGAACCCCGGTGCATGTGGGTGCCGAACCCTCGACCTATTCCCCGGACGCCATTGTGGGACAAAGTCCCGGTATGCAAAAAGTGTACAAAACCATCGGACGTGTGGCCCAGACCGATGCCACGGTGCTGATCCAGGGAGAATCGGGCACCGGCAAGGAACTGCTGGCGCGCGCC
>NZ_DDYV01000015.1:6774-10906 GCF_002348205.1 Desulfobacter sp. UBA2225
GAAAACCTTTTGGAAAGCGAATTGTTCGGCTTTGAAAAAGGGGCATTCACCGGTGCGACACGACGGCATATCGGAAAAATTGAACAGGCCAACGGCGGCACAGTGTTTCTGGATGAAATCGGCGATATGCCCATTTCGATCCAGGCCAAAATTCTGCGGCTGCTCCAGGAAAGATGCATTGAGCGGCTCGGCGGCGATGAAACCATCCCTGTGGACGTGCGCATCATTGCCGCAACCAACAGGGATCTTAAATCCGCCATTGCCCAGGGCCTTTTCAGGGAAGATCTCTATTTTCGACTCAAAGTCGTAACCATAGAACTGCCGCCCCTCAGGGACCGCATAGAGGATATCCAGCCCCTGACCGCCCATTATCTGGAACGGTTCTCCCATGAATTGAAAATCGACAACCCCGGCATCCGGGAAGAGGCCCTGGACCTTTTGAAAAAATACGAATGGCCGGGCAATATCAGGGAACTTGCCAACCTGATTCACAAAGCCCTGATCTTTAACCGCGGCAATCCCTTGTCGGTCAGTGATTTAAGCCAGATTATCCGAAAACAGGAAACCCCAGGGGAAAGTTCCCAGGATTCAACCCAGGAGGAGACCATCCGCCAGTGGATCCACGCCTGCCTGTCCCACCCGTCCAATGATCACAGTTTTGAATTCTTTTCAGACACCATCTGCGCCATGGCCGTGGAAGAGGCACTGAAAATTTCAAACGGCAACCGCTCCCAGGCTGCCCGGCTTTTGGACATATCCCGCCCTACCCTGCATGCAAAAATTGACAAGTACGGAATCAACACCATTTCATCCACCCAGATTATTCGGTGAGTTCCGTTTCTTGGATCTGATACTCCAAGGTGATTATAACGGTGCGGTTAAAGGATCTTCCTTCGGGAAGCGTATTGTCATAAGGCGGGTCATGGGGACCGTTGCCCTTGAATTCAATACGTTCGGGTGAGGGGATGCCGTTTTCCGTCACACTCTGGAAAACAGACTTTGCCCTTCGCTGGGAAAGCCCCAGGTTGTAATCTTCCGTTCCGATGATGTCGGTCTGCCCAAGGATGGTGACCCTGGCATCGGGCAATTCTCGTATCCGTTTCACCACCCGCTCCAGAACGACCTTGTTTCTTTCTTTTATTTCCGCACTGTCGTAATCAAAGAGAATCAAAGCGTATTTTTCCATCACCCGTTGCGCATTTCTCTGGGCCTTGGTTTTCACCCTCCTGGTATATGCAACCGGAATCACAACCGTATCCGTCTCAAAGGTCTGACCAGTGATATCGGTCAGAAAGGCGGTAACGCTTATATGTTCAAAGGCGCTGATCTTGCCGAATCCGAACCTCGCAAGATCAAAGGTATAGTTCGGAACAATATTGCCCTGGCCTTCCTTGAGATTCAAAAAATCCCGGTTTCCTTTGATTTTGATATTCCAGTTCTTAAGATCGTATCCGGGCTTGATATTGGGCTGGACTGTGATCTCATTGGTATTGGCGATCTGAAAGGTATAAGTACTCTTGATGATGTCCAGGATATCCGGAGAATCCGAACGGATTTCAACCCGCTGGTTTTCCACCCGGGCTTCTTCGACATTTCCGGTGCTGGCCTTTTCCGGAAGTTTCCGGGCCGTGATCGTGATCCTTGAGGGATCAATGTTCCAGATATACTGAAGATAGGATTTCACGCTTTCCGCCCGGGCCCGGGAAAGGGTGATGTTGTTCTTTTCCGGACCTCGGTCGCTGATGCAGCCCACCAGTCCGATAGTGGCACCTGGGTTCTCAGTCAAGCGTTTTCCGATGATGTTGAGCACATGATAGTATTTGGTCATGGTATTTTCCAGCATCTTTTCATCGAATTGACCGGCCTCGCTTTGGGTTTTCAGGAGGCGATACCGGTCCGGAACGCTGCTCTGGCCAAGATCGAAAAAGATGTAGTTGAGCAGGGGGGAGCTGTCAATAATGGTCAAATCCTCAATGGAGATCGAAGAGGGGCTGACAGCCAGAGATGCCTGGGGCGGCTTGTTGAAATTGTATTCCACCACATACTGATAAAGCAGGGTGGTGGATATGTCCCGGAAAATGGGAAGAAGATTGTCAGCGGATTTAGCTTTCCATAATTTACCGCCCAGACTTTGGGAAAAGGCATCCAGAAATTGATCCTTTTTTTCGCCCGGCATAAAATCAATGGAAAAAGCCTTGAAATTTTCGAGTCCCTTGGATTTCGGCCCGATGGTTTCTTTTTTGATGTTGCTGTTGAGATCTTCTCCATCGGAAAATACCACGAGGAATTTATTGGTTTTTTGAGGCTTTCTTGAAATCAGATCCAGCCCACCCAGGATTCCCTCATAGAGATAGGTCTCACCGGTCATGCCCTCTTTGAAGCTTTTTTCAAAAAATTTTTTAAGTTCCGAAATATTGTTGGATCTAAAGGTGGCAAGCCTTAGATGGTGGTCGTTCACCAGAAAATCACCCTTACTGTCAAAGACCACCACATCCACCTCATCGATAGGCCGGACAATCTTTAAAAACTCACCCAAAGCAGCCAGGAGGGGTTGAACGGCCTTTCTTTTTTCCATTGAAAAGGAATTGTCCACCATAAGCACATAGCTGATGGGCATATCCAATCGAGTCTTTAGTATCTGTACGGAAATGACGTTGGCCGGAATGCTTCCCTTGATCACTTCAAAATCCTTGGCCATAAGATCCTTGACGGGTTTGTCCTGACTGTCCAGGACCGATACCAGGATCTTGGTTTCGTCAATGGACTGAAAAGAGATTTTCCCGTCTTGACCGGGAACACGGATATGGAGTTCACCTTCCGGGACAAAGGCCAGGCCGCCGCCTGACCATACCAGACATACCGCCGCTACCAGTGCTGAAACAATTATTTTTGATTTCATCGGACATCTCCACCAAAGAGTCTAAAGGATATTCCGAATCTTATACATCTTGGAGTCAAAGTCAAATACAATTCATCATGGATTGATCAAGGATTTCCATATATGTATCCTTGTGTTATTGTTCACGCACTATTTTAATGATGCCTGCCAATGGGGTAATGCCGCATGTCAAACAATCTAACGATCCTTGCCGGGGCAACCGCTTATGGCCATATTAAAGAAAACGGTCTTTCTCCTAACGATATTGATGCCATGCTCGGGGCCTCGGGCGCAGCCAAATGGCTCTGCATTTACGGGCTTGATTCGGTAATTTTTTCCCAGTGGTTTTCAGGCCGGACCCGGCCTTTGCACCTGTTTGGCACCTCCATCGGAGCATGGAAGTTTGCCGCAGCAGCCCAGACCAACTGCCGGGAGGCCTTTGATCGCCTCAAACACGCCTATACCCATCAGCATTATAAGGGCAGGGTTTCGGCAGCCCAAATAGCCGGGCAAACCCGGCGGATCATGGATGGATTTCTCACAAACCAAGCCATTGATGAAATATTGAACCATCCATGGATTCGCATTGGTTTTTCAGCCACCCGGTGCAAAGGGCTCATGGGTTCAAAACAAAGTCCTGTCCAGGCCATTGGCCTAGGGCAGGCATTTGCCCTGAATGCGATATCCAGAAAACTTCAGCGGTTCTGTTTTGAACGTATTCTCTTCCACCACCCACAATATAAGACCAGCATACTGGAAGAAAACATTTTTCCCACAACCCCCATTCCCCTTGACCGAAAAAATTTTTCCAAAGCAATTTTGGCATCAGGGTCCATCCCCATGGTCATGGAGGGCGTCAATGATATAAGGGGCGCACCTGGGGGCACTTACCGGGACGGAGGACTTCTGGATTACCACCCGGCACTTTCCTTAAATCCTGAGCAGACCGGTTTTATCCTCTATCCCCACTTTTATACGGAACTGACCCCTGGCTGGTTTGATAAAAAATTCCACAAACGAAGAGTTAAGGGCAGGGCCGTGGACCGAACGATTCTTCTGGCTCCGTCTCCCGAATTTGTTTCCACCCTGCCCTTTGGGCGTATTCCGGA
This sequence comes from Desulfobacter sp. UBA2225, assembly GCF_002348205.1. Lineage (NCBI taxonomy): Bacteria > Pseudomonadati > Thermodesulfobacteriota > Desulfobacteria > Desulfobacterales > Desulfobacteraceae > Desulfobacter > Desulfobacter sp. UBA2225. The sequence goes on from NZ_DDYV01000015.1 coordinate 10,762, forward strand.
CCGCCGAGATTTTATCCGGCTCATGGGACGGGATAATGAGAGGATTTGTGCCTGGAACAAAGCCGCAAATATGTGCAGGGTGTTGGGAGACGAATTCATGGATGCTGCGGAAAACGGTTCCATCAGGGACAAAGTCAGAAAAATT
>NZ_DDYV01000290.1:0-11931 GCF_002348205.1 Desulfobacter sp. UBA2225
TGGTCCTTAAAAAGTCCCGGGCATTGCAATTAATGACATTGTTCCCTTTTTTAAATTTATCCAGTTCCTCAATAACCGTAATGGGAATATAAATGTCATTGTCTTTGAATTGATGAATGCATCCGCTGTCATGTAGGATGACGTTGGTATCCAGAATAAAAATTTTTTTCATACAGATCTCCGCATTAAAATAAAAATTTTTAAACAGGCTCTCAAGGTGTGGTTGATTCAAGAATTGATCGAGAGCGAGGAGGTTGGTTACCGGACCTTTCCTTTCCGGTCTTCTGGCGGGGAGTGGTAAATTGAAAACGTTTACCATAATATTCCAGGCTAAAGCGTTAATATTCGCGCCGGTCAGCCCGATTTAAGGAGATTAGACTCGACGATCCTGACAGGCTGTTGACCATAATTAAACAATTCTTTGTTTAATTATTATAGAGTTTGGTTAGGAAATGATGAAGGCAGAACAATATTACAATTTTAAAAGCCTGTTTAAACGGCAAAGAATATGGATGGTGTTTTATTTTGATTGCGAGCCTGAAGTAATCTCTTCAGTGATGACCCGTTTAACCTGGTTAACGGTTTTCACCCGGCGAAGTTCTGCCATTACTTTTTTAAGCTGCCCGGAACTTTCCACCATGATAGTGAAATAAAAAATACTGATACCCTCGGCCGATGTTTCCGAGTGCGCGTTTAAAATATTGATACCGGCCTTTGAAATGACAGCAGCAATGTCGGCCAAAAGGCCATGACGATCGTCTGTCTTGATACAGATGGACGCCGGGTATGATTCCTTAATACCACTGGCCCATTCGACTTCAATAACTCTCTCACTGCTCATTTTTAAAATATTAATGCAGTTCTTTCGGTGGATGGCCACCCCCTGGCCCTGGGTAATATATCCGATTATGGGGTCCCCCGGCAGGGGATTGCAGCATTTTGAAAATCTGACCAGAATATCACTAAGTCCTTTTACAATGATCCCGGTGGTCCGTTGTTTGTCCGAAGGGCGGGAAACTATTTTTTCAATGAGGGCATCATCGGCATCTTCTAAATCTTTTTCAAACTCCGGCACAGCGCGTTTCAGCAGCTGAAGCGCTGTCATTTGTCCGAACCCCACATGGGCGATCAGATCATCAATCGTCTTGAAACCCAATACTTCCGCCACCCTGCCGATATCACCTGATTTTATAAGGGCATTGAAGTTTTGATTTCGTTTTCTAAATATTTTCTCACACATTTCCCGTCCGAGGGAATAGCTTCTCTCCTTTTCCCTGGCATTGATATAGGCCCTGATTTTTGTCTTTGCCTTAACTGTTTTAACAAAATTGAGCCAGTCTCGGCTTGGGTTGTGTCCTTTGGTGGTTATGATTTCAATGGTATCGCCGGTGCGCAGTTCATGGGACAGAGGGACAAGCTTGCCGTTGACCCGGGCACCTGTGCACTGTGCGCCAACTTCCGTGTGAATCCGGTAGGCAAAGTCAACGGGTGTGGCTTTTTTGGGAAGGGTTTTGATCTCTCCTACCGGGGTAAACACGTACATTTCACCGGGATAGAGATCTATGCGCACATTTTCAAGGAATTCATCCGGATCTTTAAGATTTTCCTGATTCTCCACAAGATTCCGGATCCAAGCAAACAGTTCGCCGGTGTTTTCGTCAATCCTGGTCCCTTCCTTGTATGACCAGTGCGCAGCAATGCCGGATTCTGCCACCCGGTCCATCTCATGGGTCCTGATCTGGATTTCCACCCGCTCACCTTTGGGGCCGATTACCGTGGTGTGGATGGATTGGTACATATTGGGCTTGGGATTGCCGATATAATCCTTTATTTTATAATATATGGGCTTCCACATGGAATGAACCGCCCCCATGGCAGCATAACATTGAGGCACGGTATCCAGGATGATTCGGAAGGCAATGAGGTCATAAACCTCATCAAACTCAAGGCCCTGGGACAACATTTTCTGGTAAATGGAGTAAAAGGATTTAAACCGTCCCTTGATCTGGCAGGGCAGTTCCATCTCTTCCATTTTATAGTGCAGGGAGGCTGAGACCTCATTAATATAGGCTTCCTGCTCGTCCTTAGCCTTGTCGACCAGGGCCAGGATACGATCATGCTCTTCACGCAGGGTATAAAAAAAGGCAATCTCTTCCAGTTCGTTTTTAATCCAGAAGATGCCAAGACGTGCGGCAATGGGTGCATAGATATCCAGGGTTTCCTGGGCAATGGCCGCCTGCTTTTCAGGTTTTTTGTGGTATTTAAGGGTCCGCATATTGTGCAGACGGTCTGCTAATTTGATGAGCACCACCCGGATATCATCTGCCATGGCCAGGATCATTTTACGCAGGGATTCTGCCTGCTGGGCCACCTTGGTGGTCGCATGCAGGGCGGACAGTTTGGTCACGCCCTCCACAATATGAGCGACCCCTGGACCAAAAATATTTGAAATATCTTCTTTGGTGGCAGGGGTATCCTCAATTACATCATGGAGCAGGGCGGCAGCAATGCTCTCCATGTCCAGCTTCATGTCGGCCAGAATATTGGCCACCTCCAGGGGATGGGACAAATAGGGCTCCCCTGAAAGCCTGACCTGGCCTTCATGAACCCGGGCGGAATAGATATAGGCCCGGTCAATGAGCGAGACATCCGCATCTGGACTGTATTCATATATTTTGTCCAATATGTCGGTGATTCGAATCATTTTATGCCACCGGTTGCCGGGCCACTTTAAACTTAGTAGGCCTTAGCAAAAAGTACCCGCCGATCACTTTTTGCGCCACAATAAATACAAGATCCCGCTTCGTCAGGGCTGTCAAAGGGAATACACCGGATGGTTACGGACAGATCCTGTTTTATTTTTTCTTCACACTGGCTTGATCCGCACCAGTGCGCCAGAACAAACGCACCGTTGTTATACCCGTTTGCTTTTTTATACAAATCACAAAACTGGGCTTTTTCATCAATGGAAAAGGTGTTGGCTTCCCGAAAAGCTTTGGCGCGCTGAAACAGGGTCTCCTGGATATCGTCCAGGATATCGGCAATGGTATTTATAAACGCTTCTCTATTAATCCCCTTTTTCTCACCCGTATCCCTGCGGGCCATGAACAAACTGTTGTTTTCAATGTCCCTAGGGCCAAGCTCCACACGCACCGGAATGCCTTTTTTCACCCAGTCCCACCCCCTGGCGCCGCCGATGTCCCGGCTGTCGATCTCCACTTCAACGGGAAAGCCGTGAAAGGTTTGCTGTCTTAAGGCGGCTTGAAGTGCTTGGGCACTTTCCTGGACCTCTGAATTGTCAGCCCCTTTCTTGATAATGGGCAGGATCACCACATGGGCCGGGGCGATGCGGGGCGGAACCACCAGACCGTCATCATCGGAATGCACCATGATCATGCCGCCGATCATCCGGGTGGACGTTCCCCAGGATGTGGTCCAGGCAAAGGATTCCTGGCCCTCCTCATTCTGAAATTTAATATTGGAGCCTTTGGCAAAATTCTGGCCCAGGAAATGGGACGTGCCGGCCTGGAGCGCTCTTTTATCCTGCATCATGGCTTCAATACAAGTGGTGTCGTCAGCACCGGGGAACCGTTCGGATTCACTTTTACGGCCTTTGATGACCGGCATGGCCAGTCTCTCTTCAACAAATTTGGCGTAAATTTCCAGCATCTGAAGGGTCCGTTCCATGGCCTCTTCTTTCGTGGCATGGGCCGTATGTCCTTCCTGCCATAAAAACTCACTAGTGCGCAGAAACATACGGGTACGCATTTCCCAGCGCACCACATTGGCCCACTGGTTCAAAATAATAGGCAGATCCCGGTAGGATGACGTCCATCTGGACATGGACTCGCCGATAATTGTTTCGGATGTGGGCCGGACAATCAACGGCTCGGCCAGTTCTCCGGCCGGTACAAGCCGGCCGTTTTCGCCCTTTTCCAGCTTGTGATGGGTGACAACGGCACACTCTTTGGCAAAACCTTCCACATGCTCGGCCTCTTTTTCAAGGTAGCTTAGAGGAATAAATAATGGGAAATAGGCGTTTTTTACCCCGGTTTCCTTGAACATGGCATCCATCTGGCGCTGGATGTTCTCCCAGATGGCATATCCCCAGGGTTTGATCACCATGCATCCGCGGACCGGCGAATTTTCCGCCATGTCCGAGGCTTTTACCACCTCCTGGTACCACTGGGAATAATCTTCTTCCCTTGTGGGGGTGATGGCTGTCTTAACTTTCTTTCCCATTTACTTCCTCCGCCTTTAAGGTCATTGCATCAATCTCTTTTATCAGTTCATCCACAAGATACGCCTGATCAATTTTGCGGATGACTTTCCCCTTTTTAAACAAAATTCCATTGCCGTCGCCCCCGGCAATGCCGATATCGGCTTCTTTGGCTTCTCCCGGACCGTTGACCACGCATCCCATAATAGCAACTTTAATCCGTGCTGAGCGCTCAAGTAAAGCTTTTTCTACCTGTTCGGCAATTTTAAACAAATTTATTTTACACCGTCCGCAGGTGGGGCAGGAGATCAACTCCGGACCCCGCTGGCGCAGACCCAATGCGCGTAAAATTTCAAACCCGGTACGGATCTCTTCCACCGGGTCCCGGGTCAAGGAGACCCGGATGGTGTCTCCGATCCCTTCGGACAGCAGCATGCCGATGCCGATGGCGGACTTGGTGATGCCTGCATAAAGGCCACCGGCCTCGGTGACCCCCACATGAAGAGGCACGTCGGTCAACGGTGAAAGCTGCCGGTAAGCCTCCACGGTGCGCGCCACATCCGAAGCTTTCAGGGATACCTTAATATCATAAAATCCCAGATCCTCAAGAATCCGAATATTGGCAAGGGCACTTTCCACCATGCCCCTGGCTGTGACACCGTATTGTTTTTCAATCTCTTTTTCCAAAGATCCGCCGTTTACCCCGATGCGGATGGGAAGCTTGTGGGCCTTGGCACAGTCCACCACTGCTTTTATTTTGTCGGCCGTGCCGATATTGCCTGGATTGATCCGCAGTCCATCCACACCGGATTCGGCCGAAGCAATGGCCAGACGCCAGTCAAAATGGATGTCGGCAATCAAGGGGATGTGAATCTGCGCTTTAATTTTTTTTAACGCCTTGGCCGCTTCCATATCCGGCACAGCTGCCCGGACAATTTCGCACCCGGCCTTTTCCAGGGACAATATCTGATTTACAGTGGCTTGCACATCCTGGGTCTGGGTGTTGGTCATAGACTGAACCGAGACCGGGGCATCGGAGCCCACAGGTTGTGATCCCACCTTTATCTGCCGGGTTTTCCGGCGTTCTTTGAGCAGCGACATAAATTAAATCCTTATTTTAAAAAAGCAAATGCCTGCATCGCAGTTTTTCAGATGCAAGCATGTTTTTATAATCAATCCATTATCATACCGGGACCGGTTTTTTCAAGATATTGATGACAGGCCAACGCAGTGACAAGGGTAGAATACCAATAAAATATTAAAGTCACCCGGATTACGGTCTCTTGTTTTTTTGCATCTCTCTTTGTATTGTGCTTTTCGATATGAAAAAATCATCTAAAAACAGACTGACCATACAGCAGCAGGCGTTATTTCCCAAACAGACCCTTTTTGATAAAATTGCAAGAGCGGTATGCCGGTCCCAAACGCTGCCGAGAAAGGAACTTTACGAAGCATGGGAAGTGGCAAAACGGATCAGAAGAGAGTTCCGGGGTGGCAGAATCGTTGATCTGGCATGCGGGCACGGCCTGGTTTCCCATATTTTACTGCTATTGGATGACAGCTCTCCCAACGCCCTTGCCGTTGATACACATATTCCGGAAAATGCAAAAACGCTGTCCCGGACTTTGATCAAGACATGGCCGAGATTAAAGGATAGAATTTTTTTTAGACAGATGTCCCTTGAGCAGGCAAAAATATCTTCCCGGGATATTGTCGTATCCGTTCATGCCTGTGGCACGCTTACGGATAAGGTTATCGAAAAAGCGCTGTCGGCAAGAGCAAAGCTTGCGGTGCTTCCATGCTGCCATGATCTTGACGCCTGTGACACAGGCGGCCTTGAAGGCTGGATGGACGGCTCCCTGGCCGTGGATGCCACACGGGCTTTCAAGCTGGCCTGCAATGGATATACAGTGATGACAAAAAAAATTCCTGGGGAGATCACGCCTAAAAATCGTCTTCTCATGGCATGTCCCGATGACGGAGAATCAATCAGGAAACGCCACCAGATTTTCAATGCGAATCCATAAGAGAGTGTTTAAAAATTGATGAATCGCCTGCAATCTCATGAAAATGGCCCCAATTCCCCCAAATTTTATGCCAATAGTCCGGCTATTAACAGAAAATTTGTGAAAATTGGTTCTCATTTTTATGAGCTTTCGCTTCGATCCCCTAATTTTTAAACAGGCTCTAAACTTTTATAAAAAATATCAACTAATTTTAACATATTTAATATTTCTTGACAAAAAGCGTCTTACTATCCTAAAAACATGATTGGCTTACTTGGAGCCCGGATAAACGTACTACCGGAGACAAAGATTTAAGTCCTCGGCTTAGGAGGGATGAAAGCATGTATCATGTGCTTTCAAGAAAAAATCCTGTCCGGATCGGGGCATTTATAATAACCATAAACGAAGAGAGGTAAAATGAGCGCTTTAAGTTTGACACATAAGATCCTCAAGGATCACCTGGTTGAGCCTTCTGCATTGCCGGCCCCCGGGGAATTGATCAAAATCAAAATTGATGAGGCTTTCACCCAGGATGCCACAGGTACCATGTGTATGCTTCAGCTCGAAGCAATGGGTGTATCTAAAGTAAAGCCCCTTTCTGTGAACTTTGTTGATCACAGTATGCTTCAATCCGGCTTCAGAAACCCGGATGACCATCAGTACCTGAGAACGGTTGCCGCAAAACTCGGCATCATCTTCTCCCCCCCCGGCACAGGTATCTGTCATTTCACCAACATGGAAAACTTTGTTAAACCCGGTATGACAGGTGTTGGCGCTGACAGCCATACCGTTAATGCCGGTGGTTGTAGTGCTATCTTCATGGGTGCAGGCGGATATGACGTTGCCCTGGCAATGGCTACCGGCATGTACACCATGCCCATGCCCAAGGTGACCAGGGTTAACCTGACCGGCAAACTGCCCAAAAACTGTATGGGCATGGATGTCATCCTGAAGATGCTCGAAATCGTATCCGTAAAAGGCGGCAAGGGTATTATCTTTGAATATGCAGGCCCCGGCGTTAAAACCCTCTCCTTGACGGAACGTGCCACCATCACCAACATGGGCGCTGAAATGGGTGCCACCACCTCTATCTTCCCAAGTGATGAAAACACCAAGGCTTTCCTGGAAAGCCGCGGCCGCGGAGGCGACTACAAAGCAATGTCCGCAGACGAAGGCGCTTCTTATGACGCTGAAATCAATATTAACCTGTCTGAAATCGAACCGCTGATCGCCATCTATCCTTCTCCGGGTAATGTTGAAAAAGTTAAAGATCATGCCGGAACCAAAATTCACCAGGTTTGTATCGGTTCCTGCACCAACAGCTCCTTTGAAAACATCGCTGCTTTCGCCGAAACCCTTAAAGGCAAACGTGTCAAAGTTGATACCATGCTCTATCCCGGTTCCAGATCCGTTGCCATGCAGCTTGCAGACGCAGGGTACATCAAAATGATGTTCGCTTCCGGTGTCAGGATCATGGAAAATGGCTGTGGCGCCTGTATCGGCCAGGGCGGTTCCCCCCCAAGCGAAGGTATCACTCTGAGAACCTTCAACCGTAACTTCCCGAAACGTTCAGGTACGGACGATGCCAAGTGTCATCTGATCAGCCCGCTTGTTGCAGCTGCCAGTGCCCTGACCGGTGAAATCACCGTACCCGAAGCAAAAGACATTGCCATCAACGTCGTTCCGCCGGTTATCGACACCGATTCCTTCATCATGCCGGATAAAGCCGACAAGTCCGAAGGCATTGTTCGCGGACCCAACATCATGGCTCTGCCTGAGTTCTCTCCGCTGCCCGACGTTGTAAAAGGCGAAGTTCTGCTGAAACTTGGCGACAACATCAGTACTGACGACATTCAGCCTGCCGGTGTATACCTGCCCCTGCGCTCCAATGTTAAAGAATACGCAATGCAGGCCACTTACAAACTGGTTGACGGCACCTTCGCAGAACGCGCTGTGGCTCACAGAGACGCCGGCGGAGAAGGTATCATTGTTGGTGCTGAAAACTACGGTCAGGGAAGTTCCCGTGAACATGCCGCACTTTGCCCAAGATGGCTTGGTATCCGCGCGGTTATCGTTAAATCTTTTGCCCGTATTCATGTGGCCAACCTGGTTAACTTCGGTATCGTTCCCATGACCTTCAAAAATCCGGCTGACTACGACAAGATCAAACAGGGCGATACGGTATCCTTTAATGCCAAAGACCTGGCCGGCGATCTGTTCCTTGAAGTCAACGGCCAAAAACTTCCGCTGGAACGCGCTTTTGACTTAGACGTGATCCCCACCCTGAAACTCGGTGGTGCTCTGGCTCAGTTTAAAGCAACCTTCAAGGGATAACCGCTGTATAATTAAAGTACGACGCCCGGGAAACACCATTCCCCGGCAGACATAAAATAAAAAGGGGGATAATCTGTGATTATCCCCCTTTTTTCGTTATAAGGTTTGAAATAGGGATACTCAGTAAATAAACCTGATATTACCAGAACACAGAGATCAGCATCCTTGTGCCCACCACATACAGCAGTACGGCAAAAACACGTTTGAGCTTGTCAACGGGCAGGCTGTGGGCAAGTTTTACCCCAATGGGTGCCGTGAGCACCGATGCGGCAACAATTCCTGCCAGGGCGCCAAGATTAACAAACCCCAGGGACAGGGGCGGCAGGTTCGGGGCGCCAAGCCCGTTGATCACATATCCTAAGAACCCGGCTGCGGCAAGGGGAAACCCAATACCTGCGGAAGTGCCGATCGCTTTGTGAATCTTGGTATTACACCAGGTCAGAAACGGCACGGACAGGGTACCGCCGCCAATGCCCACGAGACTTGAAAATACGCCGATGATGCTGCCTGCCGCAAAAATGCCTGCTGTGCCGGGGATGTCCCGGGTGGGTTTGGGTTTTATTCCCATAAGCATCTGGGTGGCCACATAGTATAAAAAGATGCCGAAAAAACATTTAAGAAAATTGGTGGAAAGCATGGAGGCAAGCCAGGTTCCTGTAAACGCCCCTGCCAGGATGCCCGGTGTGATTCTGAATACCACAGGCCAGACCACAGCGTTGCGTTTATGATGGAAACACATGCTGGAAATCGAAGTAAACAAAATACTGGCCATCGACGTGCCCAGGGCCATGTGAACAATGACTTCATGGGCCACATTCTGGTGCGTAAAAACCGAAGTGAGCATGGGGACAATCACAAGGCCGCCACCAATGCCCAGAAGCCCGGCCAGAACACCGGCCACGCCGCCCACGGCAAGGTACAACGCTATATAAACCATCTATTCACTCCTTTATCCGTAATCAATTGCACAAAAGTGACGAATATATAAAATCAAGGTAAAAAGCAATGAATAGTTCCCTGTGTCGGCCATTGTAACGAATAGTACAATTCATCAATTACCAAACAAGCTCTTAAAGATATCCCCGCCATGGGGTTCATTATTATAAAGTCTGCCATTACTGGTCTGCAGAAAAGCATTGAGCGGAATGGATTCCTGCCGGATGAACCCTCTATCGGGTAAAGACCCATTGCTTACCATTTCTATGACGGCACAGGCCGAGGCTGCGGTAGTCCAGGAAATGGCCCGGTAAATCCGGCCTGCTATCTCAACGGGATAAAAGGCTCTGACATATTCATCCCGCATAAGGCTGCCTTTCACGCCTTCCACTGAGGCATGAATAAAGACAACATCATCGCTGACAGGCGGCTTAGCATTAGCCAGGAGATTTCCGACATACTGACGATCCTCCCGCATAAGCAGTTCATGGAAAATAAAGTTCATGAGGTTTGCGTGACCAGGATACCGGATTGTTTTATAATCAATATTTTTAGCCCTGCCCGCATATGTGTCGCACATGGTGCCAAGCCCTCCTGAGGTTGTAAAGGCTTCCAACTGTACCCCGTTTATAACAATGGTCTCTAACCACTCCAGGGGAGAAATCCATTTTTTCTCACCATTTTCAAGGACCTCACAGTCATTGAGATACTCGTTAACCACCCCTTCCGGTGACCAGTTGAACGCATATCCCAAAAGCCCTGTTGGATGCTGGGGAAGTGCCCCGACCCGTAGTCTGATATGGCGAATTTTTTCAAATTGTTCTGCAAGTGATGCCCCGATGATACAGATAAAACCAGGAGCCAAGCCGCATTGTGGAACCATAGCTGATTTGGCATCTTTACTCATGTTAATAATTGCTTTTGTGGTAGGAACGTCCTCGGTCAGGTCAAAATAATGAATGCCTTTTTTGCAAACGACCGAGGCGATCTTTTTATTTAAATGATAGGGCATACAGGAAATGACGGCATCCATACCCAACAGCTCATCTTCCAATTTTTCTATTTTGCCTATATCCATGGCTTTGGAGGGAAACGGAAGCCCATCTTTTTCCCTCAAAGCGACTCCGGTTACCTCAAAACCGGTTTCTTTGAGCAGGGTGCCCACCAAAGCCCCTACTTTTCCCAATCCCAATACCATGATTTTTTTAATCTTCTGTTCCATATGTCTTCCTATTTTCTGTTGTTGCCGAAGAGCGTAACAGGGATAAACTTCAAATTAAGTTCAATATAAACGCAAAACCCATGAAATATGAAGGGATAAGTTATCGCAATAAAAATTGATCTGTTATTGATTGGGTGCCGGAACCCCGAACTTGAGATTTTCAAAACCATACCAGGCAGCACCATGCAGGGCTGCCTTGGAATCAAGAATCACATGGACGGGCATATCAGCGCACAATGAAACAAACCGTCCCTTGTCGGCGATACGGCCTAAAAAATCAGGTTGAGTCAACCTTTTGAGGATGCGCGGCGGTATGCCGCCGCCAAGATAGATGCCGCCTGTAGGCAGAAGCGTCACCGCCATATTGCCGGTGATTGTGCCAAGGGCATGGACAAACATATCCAGTGTGGCCACGCAAATATCAGCCTCTTTTTTAAGGGCGGTCTCCACAATTACCGGGGTTCTGTCTGCCGCTGCAGCCAGTTTTTCCTTTAGCCAGGCAGGTTCCGGAAAAATTTTATTTTCCAAAAAATACTCATAAATATTTGGCAGCTGACTGCCCGAGCACACCCGTTCAAAACTGACGTGGCCGTAGCGCCGGGTTAAAAACGCCAGAAGGTTAACCTCCCGGGAATCCCGGGGAGAAAAGGCCGTATGTCCCCCCTCGCTGGCAAAGGCACGGTAACGGGCACCTGTCCAGACCAGAAAGGCAATGCCCAGGCCCGTGCCCGGAGCAACAATCGCCATGTTTCCCAAAGGGTCAGGTTTTCCCGGATTCAAGGTAAACAGGGCGCCTTTGTCCAGATGGGGCACTGCAACGGCAATGGCTTTCAAATCATTAATCAAAGAGACCTCAGGGATACCGCAGCTCTTTTTAATTTCATCCGCGCTGATCTCCCAGGGCAGATTGGTGATCCGGCAACGACGATTTTTTACCGGGCCTGCCACCCCGAAACAGGCAGCTTGGGGGGTTGCACAGGTATGATCTAAAAACTCTTTAAGAATGGTTTCAAAACATGCATAATCTGCACTTTTAAACCGGGTTTCGTAAACCGGATTTGCCGGCACTTGTGTTCTGCCGGCATAAATCGCAAGCACTGTTTTTGTGCCGCCGACATCCCCTGCAAGAATCATGGGCCTTCTCCCTGTGCAATAAAAAGGTTAGGAATCTGTTTGACAATGACATTTCTTATATCTCCCCATTCGCTCATTTG
>NZ_DDYV01000330.1:0-6348 GCF_002348205.1 Desulfobacter sp. UBA2225
TTTGAAGAATTAGAAACCGATATTCAGGATGAAATTATCACGATCTATTCGAGGTTGAATGAAATTGAAAATTGGAGAGGATAACCAATGACCCATAAAATAACACTTGATTCCTTTCCCACAGAAAAGGCGGTTGACCTGTACCCATGCACAGGCTGGCCCAAAGCCGCCATCCATCATTTTGACCGGAAACAGGCCGTGGCCGTCCTGGCGGCTCTGGCCGTGAGCCGTCCCCTGCTGGTCAGGGGAGAGCCCGGATGCGGCAAAACCCAGCTGGCCAGGGCCGTGGCCCAGTTGTTTGCGATGCCCCTGGCCTGCCTTGTGGTCAACGAACGGACAGAACCCGAGGACCTGCTCTGGCGGTACGATGCCCTTCGGAAACTGTCCGATGCCAATGCCGGAGGATGTTGTGTGAAAAATGAAAGGCAATACTTGAGCGCCGGCCCCCTCTGGTGGGCCCTTAACCATACAAGTGCTGAAAATCGTATAGGCAGCCGCCCCTACAGGCCGGTGACCACGGATGAATCCGGACGGGAAAGGGAGTTTCAAAACGGGGTCGTTCTTCTGATTGATGAGATCGACAAGGCCGACCGCTCCGTGCCCAACAGCCTGCTGGAACCCCTGGGGAATTTGAGCTTTGAGGTGCCTTATACCGGGGAACGGGTGGAACGTCCCAGGGGCGAACCCGATCCTTTGATCATCATTACCACCAATCGGGAACAGGAACTGCCCCAGGCCTTTGTCCGGCGCTGCCTGGTCCTGGACCTGGTCCTGGATGACACCAATAAGGATGAGTTTATCGATATTCTTTCCAAAAGGGGCCAAAGTTTGTTTCAGGACAGGATGCCCGGTGATTATGGTGAGAAACTTTACGAAAAAGTGGCTGACCTCCTGTATGAAAAACGGATGAGAGCCAAACATGAGGGATTATCGTTTATTCCGGGCCAGGCCGAATACCTGGATCATCTTGAGGCCCTCATCGGCATGAAACAAACAGCCCCGAGTATTGCCCTGGATGAAGCTATGGAACTGCTGGCCGCCCTGACGTTTATGAAAAGCGGTGCCTGATGGCCGGGGAAAACGCGAATGATAGGAATTCTCCATTGGGTCGGATGGGGGAATTGACCACCCTCGTTTCCCTTGTTGAAAGGCTGAAAGGGGATAATATCGGCATTGGCGAGCTTTCGGAACTGCTGGGGCTGGAATATGTTCCCAAACCCAAAAACAGGGAGATTGCCGAACCCGCCCGGACAGTTATTGACCAGAGTTTGCGCCCGGAACCGGATTCCAGCGCCATACGTCCCACGAATTATCCGCCGGATAAAGCCCATTTCCGGTTTCCCTGTCTTTATGCCCTTGAAGAAAAAAAAGTCGAAGATACCGGAACCATGCCGGCAGAATATGCGAGTCTCATCCCTTTTGAGGACAGGATTGAATTTCCGCCGGTGGCCGACGAGGTCATGCCGGACCCCCTGACCGGCTGGCATCTCCTCTGGCCATATCTGAAGCGCCTTGGCATTGAATTAAAACAGACCCGCCAACTGGACACCCAAAAGATAATCCAAAGCGCCGTCAGGCAAAAACCCCTTGAAATTATCCCGTGGAAAAAGAAAAGGGCCTGGCCCCTGGATATGGTCCTGGTTCTTGATTTTTCAAAACATTTAAGCCCATTTTTCAATGACTTCAAAGAGCTGGCCCTCAACATGGGCCAATGGTTTCGCAATCGGCTTCACATTGTCGCCTGCCCCGATCCCAAAACCAATGCCTTTTTGTACCAGGGAGAGATTCATGAAGGATTCCCCATAGTCCGGGAAAATTTGCATCTGATCTATGCCGGAGACCTGGGATTTTTAGACAAACAAGGCATCAACGCGGGATTCTGGCATGGGTTCGGACGCCGCATGAAACAGAAACACGTCCGGATAGATGCCCTGGTGACGGCCCATCCTTCGGACGGGATACCGGAAATGGCCAACGTGTTTTCCCTGCACTACTGGGATTCCGGTGTGATCCGTCCCGGTGGGGTTTCTGGGAATCGAGGCGCCGGTCCAGGCATGAAAAGCCGGGATCAGACCGAGATGCTTCTGGCGACCCTGTCCCTGGCTGTTGAACTCACACCGGCCCTGATCCGGAGGGTAAGAAACCGGCTTGGGTTCAGTGTCTCCACCGAAAGCCTGGCCTGCCGTCATTCCGCCCTGGAAGGCAATGTGTTCAGGTTTCAGTGGCGCAATCCAGAGATCCGGGAAACGTACAGCAAAAAAGCACAAGACCTGAATCTGGATCTTGACCGGATCTGGCCCCTGATTCAATCCTTTGAATCCCGGATGCCCATGGAACTGCGTATCGAACAGCGGCAGAAGGCTGGAAAGTCCCTTGATGGAGATCAGGCGGCTTTTTTAAGAAAGCTGGTTTTCTTTCAGCAGAATCCCGATACCCCGGAAACAGAAAAAAACAGGGTCATGGCCTGGGTGGGCCGGGTGGCGGACCGGGCAGGGGAAGAAGCGTGGGTGCCTGAACTCAATACATTGTTCGGAATTTACAATGAAACCGTCAAACCGCAAAAGGTTCCCGGCGGGGTGGATTTGACACAGGTTCCGGAATGGGCTGTAAAATCCAGGGAAAGAGGACCGGTCTGCCTGAGTGTGTATCAAAACCGCCTGGAAACTTTTTCTTCCGGAAGGCCGACAGACCATCCCGGATTGATCCATGAGTTATCCGCCGGTTCCAAATCCCAGGTCACTTTCAGGACAGATGAAACAGCGGTTAAACAGTCCATGACGCTGGATAAGGCTTTTGAACTGCCGGAAAATACGGCTGAAATTGTGGTGGAAACCGATATCGGGAGAACAACGGTGGCCATGATGTCTTGTCCAGAATGGGCCTCGGGCATTGGGCGGGACCGGTACGGACTGTTTGTGGAGGTGAAAGTAAAAGGCTCCGGCTTTGTGTTGCGCTGGATTCCCCCGGGGAATTTTATGATGGGATCTCCTGGAGATGAACCTGAACGAAGTGATGATGAAGGGCCTTTGCACCGGGTGGCGTTTGAAAAAGGGTTCTGGCTTGCAGATACCGCCTGTACCCAGGAATTATGGCGGGCCGTTACCGGGAAAAACCCAAGCAGCTTTAAAGAAGAAGGACCTGAACATCCGGTGGAAAAAGTGAGCTGGAACGATGTCAATGAATTTATTGGTGGGCTTAACCGTTTGGTTCCCGGTCTTGATATTCGTTTGCCCTCGGAAGCAGAATGGGAGTATGCTTGTCGGGCAGGAACAAAAACCCCGTTTTGGTTTGGACGTGAATTGACCTCGGACAAAGCCAACTATGATGGGAGCTCACCTTACAATAAAGGCCCTAAAGGGGAGTACCGTAAGAAAACTGTGCCGGTGAAATCTTTTGAGCAAAATCCCTGGGGCCTGTACCAGATGCACGGCAATGTATGGGAGTGGTGTCAAGATCGCTGGCATGGCAATTACAACGGCGCTCCGGAAGACGGTAGTGCCTGGGAAGATGGTGACACTAATTCTCGCGTCTGTCGCGGCGGTTCCTGGTTCTACATCGGGAGGTTCCTGCGTTCCGCTTGCCGCTACTACTTGCCCCCTCGCGGGCGTTACGACTCCTTCGGCCTGCGTCTTGCCCGAGGTCCTTTGGTGCCGGAGGTAGGAACCGGCGGTACAGAAGATTCCCAATGAAGTATAAATCTTGTAACGTACCTGTATTACTAAGGAGCACATGAAAAAAGACCATCAACTCGAAATAAGGTCTGTGTTACCGGATATTTTTCCAGAGAACTGGGCCCACAGCTACGGCCAGGACCACTATGGGATTTGGCAGGGAATTTATGTCAATAGTATTGATGTCCGATTCCGCTGGATACCGCCGGGCGAGTTTATGATGGGAGCTCCTGGAGATGAACCTGAACGAAATGATGATGAAGGGCCTTTGCATCGGGTTGCCTTTCAAAAAGGCTTTTGGCTGGCAGATACCGCCTGTACCCAGGAAGTATGGCAGGCCGTTACCGGGAAAAACCCAAGCAGATTTAAAGAAGAAGGACCTGAACACCCGGTGGAAAACGTGAGCTGGGATGATGCCAATGCGTTTATTGACAGGCTCAACAGTCTGGTTTCCGGGCTTGGGGCCCGATTGCCCTCGGAGGCGGAGTGGGAGTATGCCTGCCGGGCAGGAACAGACACCCCGTTCTGGTTTGGACGTGAACTGACCCCAGACAAAGCCAACCATAAGGGGACCGAACCTTACAATAAAGGCCCTAAAGGGGAGTACCGTAAGAAAACGGTGCCGGTGAAGTTTTTTGAGCAAAATCCCTGGGGCCTGTACCAGATGCACGGCAATGTCTGGGAGTGGTGTCAAGATCGCTGGCATGACAATTACAACGGTGCCCCGGATGACGGCAGTGCCTGGGAGGATGGTGACACTAATTCTCGCGTCTGTCGCGGCGGTTCCTGGATCAACAACGGGAGGCCCCTGCGTTCCGCTTACCGCGACTACTGGCCCCATGGCGGGCGTTACGGCGGCGACGGCCTGCGTCTTGCCCGAGGTCCTCAAGACCGGTCAGGCTGAGGCAACGGCCGGAGGCCGGTCAAGGGAGCGAGGGACGAGCGAAAGAGAGCAAAAGAAAGGGTCAAATAATGCAAGACCTGCCCGCCAGATGCGCTCTTAGATCCACCTGCGCCGGCCCTGCTTTTTCTATGGACTTAATCTGACCTCCCCTGATACAGATGAAACAGCGCAGTGCTTTGCCCATATGTTCCCGTTGAACATATGGGCAAAGCACTGCGCAACCTGGAAGCGCGCTCCCGGGATGCCGACACGGAATTGACCTCCTCAAGCCCGCCGGTGCCGGTGAAACTGGCGGCAGCCGTATCACGACTTTTTCTTACGGGAAGAAAAATAGATGGCCACGCCCATCAAGCCGAATATATATCCGATGCCGCCAACAATTTCATTCATGGTCGGGCCTTTTTGCTCCAGGTCTGCCACCATTCTGGTCAACGGGGTAATTTTTTTATCCAGCGCTTTTGTTACGGCCTTTTCCACGATGGCTTCAAGCTGGACCGGGTCAATGGAGGCTGCCGGGTGTACCGCCTGTCCAGGGTCTGTCTTCCCTGCGGATTCAGGTAACGGTCTCTGTGCATCCCCGGCTGCGTCGGTTTCATCTATATCTTCAAGGGGAATCGTCCATTCGGCCTTATGTCCCATGCCGGCAATGAGTTCAATGCGCATGGCTGTTTTTGCCGGGATGGGAAATGAAAATTCACCTTTTTGATTGGTCCGGGTGCGCAAAAGTTCTTTTCCGTTCAAGTCCCAGACAATAATTTCTGAGTCCCGTACTTTTTTCCCGCCGCTGAATTTGCTTTCTCCCAGAACGGTGTTTCCTTCCACCCAGGCAAATACCGTGACCTTATGTGCCAGGGCATTGCCCCTTGAAAGAAAGAAAAAAAGGATCAGACAGGAAAATATCATAAAATATTTTCGATACATCATTATTGTTTACCATTAAAAATAGTCGTAATATGAAGATTATACCTGCTTTTCAACCATTTTTGCTCTATTGTCCAATGCGGCCTGCTGCTGTGCCGCAGGCCATTTGGGCAAAAGTTCGGGTTGCACCTTTTTAAGAAAACCCATACAGAAAATCGCCACAAGGCCCTCTATGAACATAACTGGAACATGGGCTATAACAACGGCCCAGGCCACCTCTAAAAAACTTTCCTGGGTAAACATCAGGGCTGTACCGACAAGCAGGCTGCTGAAAAAAACGCTTAAAAATCCACAGGCAAAGCAGGCGGCATGGGAGAGTGCACCTGGTTTGTGGACAAATCCTGCAAACAGGTAATAACAGAGCACTGCCGGTGTGGCCATGATAATCGTGTTGACCCCCAGGGTTGTGATCCCGCCGAATTGGAACAGCACCCCCTGGAGCAGGAGCGCAATCAAAATAGCGGGAAAGGCAACCCACCCAAGCATCAGGCCAAGACTTCCGTTGAGAATCAGGTGGGCGCTGGAAGGCCCCATGGGCAAATGAATCAGGGATGCCACAAAAAAAGCGGCCGACAAAATTGCTGCCTGGGGAATTTTATCTTCTTTAAGTTTTTTCAAGCCCACGGAAGTGCCTGCTGCAGCCAAAATTATCCCCACCCCTAAAACCGGTGCGGAAAGAAAACCTTCAGAAATATGCATAATACCTTCTTATTGCTCAAATATATTATTTTGTTTTCCAGTTTTCGAATTTTACCCAGATTACCGCACCCAACTCAACATCCTTCTCCTGCCCGTCAGCCTTAAGGGTAAAATCAGCTTCATTAAGTGCTGCAAATCCCCACCATCCGGCCT
>NZ_DDYV01000021.1:0-3808 GCF_002348205.1 Desulfobacter sp. UBA2225
GATATTCCTGACCTTTTAAGAAAGATGGATTTGTTTGTCCTGCCGTCCATCAATGAAGGCATTTCTAATACGATTCTGGAGGCTATGGCTACCGGGTTGCCGGTTGCTGCAACCAAGGTGGGAGGAAACATAGAGCTTGTCCAGGACGGCATTAACGGCCGACTATTTGAAGTCGGGGACTGGGAACATCTTTCTGAGATTATGCTTGATTATTGCCTTAATAAAGAAAAAAGAACGGCCCATGGAAAAGCCTCCAGGAGAATTATCCAAAGCCGGTTTTCCATTGATCAAATGGTGGGGGCATATATGCAAGTATGGAAAAGGGTTGCAAGAAAATATTGACTCCTTTGGTTTGAAGCATGAGCCGTAATATATCGTTTAAAAAGCAGGTCCTGATGGTGGGTCTGCTTTTTTTATTTTCGGGTATTTTAAATGACTCCCGGTGCGATGCCAACTGGCCGCCCGAAGGTAAGGGAAAACGGTTTGAGGTGACAAGGGATACAGGTATTTCATCTGTGGGGAGGGAGAAAAACGGCAATTGTGGTGGTTCTTGGAAAGTAAAGCTGAAGGGGCAGCAGGAGTTTGTACTCTTTGACATTGACCCTAAAGATCTGAGGGGCAAAATTATTACGGGTGCGGTGTTGTATTTTAATACCTCTGCGTCCAAAAGCGCGCCTATTCTCAGGACTGGGGTATCCAGTGTTGCCGGTAGGTGGGAGGAGGGATTTTTATTTCGGTATCTTCCGTTGCCGGGGGCTTCCTGCTTTAATCAGGCCGGGTATAAAGTTCAAGACTGGGCTTATCCCGGCAGCAGCCTTATGGATGTGGTCTTTGGTCACGGGCATACGTTAATGAAACGGTCTGCTTCCAGGTCAATGCGAAAAAGCAGATTGATAGAGCAAAAGCGGAGCTTATTTTTCCTGCTTTTCCTGGGCTTAAGACCAAGCTGCTTAAAGCCGTTTACGTGTATCCAAAGAATGGAAAGGCGCCCTGCCCGCTTCCGGACCCTTTGGTCCCTTTAAAAGGACAGGAATTCAATCTGCAAAAGAATGGGTCTTTTGTTTGTGAGCTTTTTGTCCCCCATGATACCCCGGCTGGGATAAAATATGGAAAGCTGTCAATTTGGAACGGTGAAGAAACTATGGTGTTTGATGTAGAACTGGAGGTCTACAATTTTACATTGCCGGATAAGCTGTCTTTTGTGCCGGAAATGAATGCATACGGTACTGCAGATCCTTATAAAAGCTATGACTATTACAAACTGGCACATGAGAACAGAACATGTCTGAACCGGCTGCCTTATAATTGGACTGGGAAGCCTGCATTTGCACCGGATGTGAAAGATGGAGTGTTTGACTGGGAAAAATGGGATGAAAGAATCGGACCATTGCTGGATGGTTCAGCATTTAAAGATATGAAGCGGGCCAATGAACCGGTGGATGTGTTTTATCTGCCTTTTAACGAAAACTGGCCGGTTAGTGTTTTTCAGCATTTTAAACCCTCTTACTGGGCAGATGAAGCATTCAATATAGAATATGGTAAAAAAATGAAAAACGATTTCCAGGCGTTTGCTGATCATTTCAGGGAACAGAGATGGTTTGACACGATTTTTCAACTTTATCTGAACAATAAAATTACCTATCGGGGAAAAAACGATTCTTCGTCAGCTCCGTGGCACTTTGATGAGCCTGTTAATACTCAGGATTTTTGGGCCTTAAGGTGGTATGGCAAACTATGGAAAGACGCCCTTTCAAAGAAGCGCGATCCCCGTTTGAAAATGTGGTTCAGGGCAGATATCTCCTACAGTGAATTTGGCCGAAATATTCTTTGGGGTATCACCGATATGGAATATATAGGGGGGAATAATCAACAGAAAACGAGAATGATACATGACAGACAGGTTTTGAACGGACCGGTCAGGTTTGCAGAATACGGTTCAGCAAACAGGATAGACCAATCCAATGCAATGACCCTTTTGTGGTGCTTATCCGCCTGGTTTAAAGGCGCTGACGGGGTATTGCCGTGGCAGACAATGGGAACCAAAGAAAGTTGGAAAAAAGCTGATCAGAATGCGATTTTTTATCCTGGCCCTGAAGGGCCGATGCCTTCTCTCAGGTTAAAAGCGTTTATGGCAGGGCAGCAATTAATTGAATACTGCACTATTTTCTGTGATTTGTTTGGTGTTTCACGGCAGGAGTTAAAACAGATTTATGATAAGATGGTCAAAGATAACCATGGTATCGTCGATCCTGCTTTTGTATCGCGATTTCGGTCTAAACTGGCAGGGAAGATATCTGATCTGGCACCAGCTTACAGGCGGTCATGGTATGACTGGGGAAATATCCGATCAAAAAAAGGAAGGCCCATAACATTGAAATATGTAACCCCTTCACCTGAAATAAAAAGTAATACACCTGAATGTAATGATTTCTCTCCGTTATAATTTTTCCCATTCAAACCAGGTGATAATGAAATGAAAATAACAGAGCCGTTAAGGACGTTGAAAAATTATTTGTGCCGTCCCTCTGATAAGCGGGGCAAAAGAATGGTATTTCTGATTGAGTGTATTCTGAATCAGAATTCCCGAGATATTGGTGCTGCCAGTTTTAAAGCGATGAATTTTGAGGTGATAAACCTTTGCATGAAATATCATGTCGGTATGGTTCAAATTCCCTGTCCGGAAATGATCTGCCTGGGATTTGGCCGAAAAAGAAAGCCGGGTCAATCCATCCTGGATGTTTTGGATACGGACTCTGGTCGGCGTTGCTGTGCAGATTTGGCAGGTATTGTTGGTGGCCGGGTGAAAGAATATATTGACAGCGGGAACAAAGTAGTCGCTGTTTTAGGCGGAAATCCTGAGAGCCCGGGATGTGCAGTGCACTATAACGGGGCCACCAGGCGTAAGCTCTCAGAGCAATCAGGTATTTTTATGCAAGCCCTTTTTCAGGAGTTGTCCCGAATACAGATTGATGTTCCCTTTTTAGGCATCCGGGATTGCAGATCCGATTGGTTCGTGTCTGATTTACAATCGCTGGAGTTGATTTTTAGAAACCGCTGATATAATGATCAGCTGGCCAAACTTCAGGATTTGGGCGTGATACCATCCTTTAGCCGCCCTTCTATCAGTAATGATAATCCTTTTTCTGAATCATTATTCAAAACCCTGAAATACCGGCCTGAATATCCGGCCAAGCCATTTGATGCGATGCTGGAAGCCAGGGAATGGGTCCATACCTTCACATATTGGTACAATAACGTCCATTTGCACAGCGGTATTGGATTTGTCACCCCCGCTGACCGGCACAATGGCAATGATGTAGCCGTTCTTGCCAACAGACATCAAATTTATCAGAAAGCCAAATCGAAACATCCTGAAAGATGGTCTGGAAGGACAAGGAATTGGGAACCTGGAACAACGGTTACTTTGAAAAAATTTAAACAGCAAAAAGCTGAAAAGACGGCTGATAAGCAAGCTGCATAACCGTTTGAGTATGGCACGGTATAGCACAATTCTCTCATGGCCGAGAATGGGCCCCCAATTGCTCGTCGGAGGCCATGAGAGAATTGTGCGGTAGAGCTTGGAACTTCGTTTGAAAAAAAGGCGACAACTTGCTTGACACACACCAGTTTATGGTGACAAAGTTGATTATAAAAATCTTCCTGCGGCTCATCTAAAATCAGAAGAGACAAAAAAACAGATCCTCACCCGCACCTACCAAATGAACGTGATACACAAAAAATTTACTGACGCTCTGAACGTAGTAATCATAGAGAAAAAAAACGTAAAAACGGGTAAGATAGCCACCGT
>NZ_DDYV01000173.1:0-12933 GCF_002348205.1 Desulfobacter sp. UBA2225
GCTTGGGATCGCCGATCATGAAAAAGGGAGTACCCGGATCCGTGAACAGGATGGAAAAAATTTTGTACTGTCCCGGGTCCGTGTCCTGGAACTCATCAATGAGGCAGGCATGGAACCTTTTTCTGACAGCCGCTTTCAACACTTGGCCGCCCGGCCCGTCCAGGGCAGCTGAAAGATCATTGATCAGATCATCAAAAAAACATGCACCCTGCGCCTGCTTCATGGCAGCCAGGGCGTTTGCATAATCATCAAGAAACAGATATCGTAATGCAATAAGATTTGCCGCCATGGACCGGGAGAGGTCAAGCAGGCGTTCACAAAGGTCAAAAAAGAGATGGACCGGAGGGGTGTGGCCGGCCTTTGTTTTTTCTGTCAGGCGGGTCCGGGTAAATTTATACAGGGCATCTCCCTGTTCATTCATGTCAAACAGCAGATCGGTGCCGGGGCTTCTTTCAAATTTCGCTTGACAGGCATCCAGCCAGTTGGAAAGATTCTTTTTATTGTAACTTCGTTTATCTATCCCTGCATGGTTCTGGATCAGGTTCCGGATGCCTTCCGGTTCTTGGCTCAAACTTTGCGCGGCTGAATTAACGGTCTTTCTGTAATCATCCCAAATGTCTTGAAACGCCGGCTGTTCCGGCACCACTCTGACGTCCGGCTGGGACGCGGCACGAAGAAGGCCTTTGGCAAAGGTGTCCGGGGTAATATTGTTCTGGTCCAGAAAAGATAAAAACAATGGATCCAGATGGTTGATGCGGCCTGAAAAAAAGTCCCGAACCACCTGATCAACAAAGCCCCGGTTGTCCGCCATAAGTTCCATGTCAAAATGGGCATTGCTTTCAAAGGCATTTTCCCTGAGTACGGAAAAACAAAAAGAGTGGATGGTCATAATTGCGGCCTGGTCAAAACAGGTCACTGCGAGACGAAGTCGGCGACGGATTTTATCCGCATCATTTTGTCTTTGCAAAAAAACAGTGAGATCGTCCGGCGCGTATTCATCACTTTCCTGGCCGGACAAGACCATCAGACAGTGAACCAGACGTTTCCGGATTCTTAATTTCAACTCTGCGGCAGCGGCTTCGGTAAATGTCACCACGAGAATGGATTCCACCTTATATCCCATGGCCACCAGCCGGACAAACAGGGTGGTGATGGTATATGTCTTTCCGGTTCCTGCACTGGCTTCGATCAGGCTGATCTTTTCAAGATCAATGGCAAAGGGGTCAAGAGGCAGAGGCAATGCAGGTCTGTTCATAATATTAAACACGCCAGCATGGGCCTATACACGGCAAGGCCTGCATCCAGCACCCCGGAATGCTCAAGGGTCAACGGATCTGAAAAGGGATTGTCCTGGCCGAAAACAAGGGCAGTGTATCGGTTAAAGCTCTCCCCGGTTGAATTAAACGTGTTGCGCCACAAACCGGCACATTTGCTTAACGCCGTTGACAGGGATGATGCTGAAAGATCATAGTTCCGTGAGGATAAATCCCAAACCAGATGAAAACAAAGATCGGCAAAAAAGGGAAAAACGCTTGCCTTTCCGTCCAGGAAATATCCGGCCAGATCCAGGAGCAACGCCCGGGCTTGGGGCTTTTCTTTAACGGCAGAAAATTGAAATCTTACCGCAGGCTTTTTTCCCTTTGGGTCTTGCCCCACCATCACGGTGGCTCCGGGGTGTTCTTCAACACACGAATACGCCAGGTGCATTATCCACTGGGTCAGCAGCCGGGAGGGGTTCAGTCTGCCAAAACCTGCCACGGCCCTGCACCGATCATACACATCGGTCACCCGGCCTGTGATGCAGCAGGTCTCTGTTTGTAAACACAAATCCAGTATATGTGGATTTGTGTCAGGGAGTTCATTTTGGGCCAGATACTTTACAGGTTCTGACAGATCATTAATCCTGGCCCATTCCTGCTCTCCTTTTTTTCCAAAGGGCAGTCGACCCTGGGCCTTTACCAAGGAATAGAGATCAATGTCTTCACGATTTTCAACCGCCAGGGAACCCAGATCGTAAAGGGAGAGCCCGGACAGCCTGAAAGGTTCGCGTTCATCCGACACCTGCCCGGGCTCCGGATAGATCACTCCCAGGGTATCCATGACATAGTACCGGACAGGATGCCTGAAAAACGCAATGAGATCGGAAAGTGCAATCATCGGCATCTGTTCCGATGCCTGCTGTTTCACAGCGTTGTCAGCATCCGGATCCCGAAAGCAAAAACCGGGTGCGCCGGCATTCTCTCCTTGTCCTTTGTTCCTGGTGCTCTGGCTTCTGCTGATCCGGCACTGGGCATTTGAATAGGAGAAATATCCAGGCGCACGGGTATCTGAAAAATAATCCGGACTGAACGGATGCAAAGGGTGGGCAAACTGCCATTGGAACCCCTGGGGAAAGACAAAGCTGTTTTTAACGGTATCAACCAGTTCCGCCACAGGGGAGGCGACGGGAACCGGAGAGTTGTCACTGATGCGCATGCCGGTATAGGTAACAATAAGCCGAAGACGTGCGCACAGCAACGCCTCCAGAAAAAGCTCACAATCCTCCTGGCGCTCCTGCTTGTCCCCAAGCCGGGGGTTTTGGCGGATCAGGTCAAATCCGGGGGAAGTGCCCGTCCTGGGAAAACTTTGGGCATCCATTCCCATAAGGCAGACAAGCTTGAACGGGATGCTGCGCATGGGCATCAGATTACAAAATGTAATGCCCCCGGAAAGAAAACTGCCCTGGGAAATATGCACATCAAGTTTGGCAGTCAGGGCCAGGCGAACAGCGCAAAAAGAGATCGGTCTTTCAAACCCGGCCTGACCGGCCTGCTTTTCCATATCATCCAGGGCATTGAGCAGCACAGCCATGTCCCCATCATTGCCAAGATCCTTTGCCAATATGTCCGAAATAATGGTCCGAAACCGGGTGGTCCACTCCCGGATCGTGCCGGGGGAATCCATCAGGTCCAGTGCCTTGAACAGAGAATAAATAAAATGGGCGGCTTTTCCTAAAATCTCCCCTTCAAGCCCTTCAAATCCGTCGCAGGGAAGCACATCATTTACAAACACGGTACTTGCCTCGGGCAGGGCAAACCCTGCCATGAGGCGGTTCAGGCCAAATGTCCAGGAGTTTTGTTCATAGGGCCGGCCCAGAATCTTTTCGCGATGGGCACCGTCCCTGCCCCACAAGATCCCGGCAGCGTCAAATAAGGAAGAAACAAGGTCCTGATCTCCCATGGTCAGGCCGAACTTATCGGCAATGACCGGGCAGGATAAAAGTCCCATGATTTTTGATTTTTCAAGACGCGCCTCTTTCATGTCAAGGGTATTTAAAAAGGCGGAAAGGGTTAAGGATTCAGAACGTCGGCGGCGGTCCGACACAGTAAAGGGCAGCCCCGGTGACTGGGAGAACACAGCCTCCAGAAACGGGGCATAGGCTTCGATATCCGGCATCATCACCACCACGTCATGGGGGCAAAGACCGGGATCACGGACCAAGGCATCCAGGATAAGATCTTTGAGCACCTGGGCTTCGCGCATGGGGGAATGACAGGCATGAACGGCCAGGGAATCATCGCCGGCTGCAACGGCAATAGGGTCCTCTGCCCTGCCCTTGCTCCGCCAGACAAGGTTCAGGATATCGGACTGGATCACCCTGAGCATATCGGCAACGCCATGGCCATCCGGATGCGTGTCACCCGGCATGGCAGCCGGGTCCTCAAACAGATCGCCCATGGGCTCATCATAATCAAAATTTTCAAGAAGACCCTGGGTTTCCCTGCTGCTTTGACCGAGGGCACCAAGCAGGGGATTTCCCTCTTCCGGCAGCTCTGAAACGGCCTTATTTTTCAATGCTGCCTTTTCCTGCTGTCGCGGCGAAGGCAGATCAAAAAAGAACTGATGGGTTGGCGTGAGCAAAAACAGAAACACATCCATCTTCCGGCCCAACAGATTAAAAAGATTCAGAAAAAATGGGGGCATGGCAGAGATCCCGAACAGGGATATACGCTGGGGGAAAGCCGTTGTATTGACGGCACCGGTTTCAAGGGCGGCAACACAGGCCTGCATTTGGTCGGGCAGGGACACGCCTTTTTTGATCAACTCCTGCCACAAAACAGCCTGCCACAAGGCATGGGGATCTGCAAACGCTTGGTTCTCCCCCCTGCCCCAGGCCGCGAGCATGTCCGGACGGTATACCTGGTAATCATCCAGAACGCTTGCTATTCTGTGGCTTAACGCCATGGCTTTGGTACCTGCGTCATCATGTTTTAGGTATGTTCCAGGACCGATAAAATCAATATCTGCCCGGGCCGACTCCGACCCCTTGGCCATGAGTGCATCCAGAACAGCCCAGGCCATCATGTCCCGGTTCAGCAAACCCGATTCTGAAACGCCTGTCCCCTGATTGTCGCAGCTCTGCTCCCGGATATATTCAAGCATCTGCCGGGGAAACATAAAACGAACATTGGCGCACACCCCGAAATGACGGGCAATCACCTGGGAGAGCCATTGTTTCATGCCCCGGGACTGAATACCGATGAATTCGGAGGATATGGGATTGTCAGGGACCTTGCCGATTACGGTGCAAAGGGCCTGGGCCAGATTTTCCATACGATTGCTTTTAATCAGATTGATCATAGAAATCAAAAAAAATGGAATCCCGATTCAGGCCTGTAAGGGTTGAACAGCTGAATCTTGCGAGTTGAATCATCAACAATCATACCTGTGGAATAATAAAATGAGAACCAAACACCGATGGTGTTTCCAGCCGGACCAATAATGCTTCTGGCGTACATTCTGTTCCGGCCGGTTTCCAGATTACTTAAATGGTCGATCTTGCGATAAAGATCCGGTCCGGCTTCAATGGGAACCCAGAATTTTGTTTCAAACGTATAGGCAGGGTCAATGCCCACCACAGCATAGGGCAGATTTTCCCTGCCACAGTAAAAATACGATAACTGTTCAGAGAGCAGCTTTTCCCGGTACTGTTCCATGAGTGCCGGACTGTGCGCCAGATGTCCTGTCGTACGAAACCCGCATCCTGCCGGAATGAAAAAAAACAAAAGAAGCAGGAAGGCGGTCACCTGCAAGCCTAAATGGATAAGGTTAATTTTCATGAATCTACTCCTCCTGATCCCTCACATTTAATTATTCGCCTTCAAACTCAGTGATACTGAACACAGGACAGCCGAGGATCTGCTCCCGACCTTTAAGATCAGGCAGTTCTACAACAAAGGCGCATTCTAGCAGATCAGCCCCAAGCTGTTTAACCAATTTAACCGTGGCCCCCGCAGTGCCGCCGGTTGCAATGAGATCGTCCACAATGACCACTTTTTCGCCGGGGGTAACCGCATCCTCGTGCATCTCAAGGATGCCTTCCCCATATTCAAGGCTGTAGCTCTGCTCAATGGTTTTGTGGGGCAGCTTTCCTTTCTTGCGCACCGGGACAAAACCGATACCAAGGCGATAGGCAAGCACTGCACCGAACACAAAGCCTCTGGCATCAATGCCGACCATCTTGTCAAGATTCTTGTCCTTATAGCGGTCGTAGAGAATATCACAGGAATATCTAAATGCGTTAGGGTCCTGCATCAATGTGGTCAAATCTCTGAAAATCACCCCTTTGATGGGCCAGTTGGGAATACTTCTAATATTCTGCTTTAAATCCATTTTTTATTGTTTCTCCTCTACGCATATATAGTTGATACCTTACTTTCATTTTTTGTTCCAGGTTGCGCCCGGGTGGACAGACCGGATCAGCCCATGGTTGTTATTTCTGAAACAGTCTTGATGAACAATTGCTTGACATTATCTGCATTTTTGTTGAACACAGATAAAATCTCATCCCAGGTGACCGGGGCTTCATCCTGTTTCCAGCAGTCATAATCCGTGGCCATGGCCACGGCCGCATAAGGGATGCCCGCCTCATTGGCCAGCATGGCCTCGGGTGCCGTAGACATATTGATGACATCCGCGCCCCACAGCCTGAACATGTTGGATTCGGCCACGGTTGAAAATCGAGGGCCTTCGATGGTTACCACGCATCCTTTGCCGTGGACCTTCAGTCCCAGCTCCGTGGCAGATCTGTACAGCACATTGCGCAGGGACTCATCAAAGGGATGGGCCATGGCCGTGTGAACCACGCCTTGCTCAAAAGAGTCGGTAAAGGTATTTTTACGAAACCGGGTAAAATCAATAAACTGATCCAGAATCACAAAATGGCCCCGGTCGATTTCCTGCCTCAGGCTGCCGCAGGCGGTTGTGGAAAGGATATGGGTGGCACCGGCCTGTTTGAGCGCATATATATTTGCCCGGTTATTCACCTGGGTGGGGCTGTACTGATGCTTGCGACCGTGTCTTGCCAGAATCAATACCTGGGTGTCGTTGATCAGACCGGTCATGATATCAGATGAAGGCGGACCATAGGGGGTGTCTGCCTCAATTTTTTTACAATTTTCTAAAATATCAGGATCATCCACTCCTGACCCGCCAATAATGCCGACCCGTATCATCTTCAATTCTCCTAAAATAAAAACCAATCAACAAGACCTTTGCGCTATCATAGATCGCATCAGATATTCAAGCAGGAATTTATCAGAAGAATGGATCAAGAGCTTTCTTGTTGGACATATTCCTGGAAATTCATGGTTTTGTAACTTTGGGTGTGGATATATTTCAATATCGAGAGCAGCTGATCCGCATTGACAAATCCAGGCAGATTATTAATTTTTGTCCCGTCCGCTTCCAGGAACCAAAGGGTTGGAAGCCCCCGGACCTCCCATTGGCGTGCCAATTTTTCACGTTTATCCGTATCTACGCCAATGCTGATAAAATGATCGTTCAGATAGGCTTTAATCCGGTCATCCGTAAAGGTTTCCTTTTTTAATTTAGAACAGTATCCGCACCAGGCCGCATGGAAATAAAGAAAAATGCTTTTACCCTCTTTTCTGGCCAGGGTCATGCCCGGCGTATAATCATTCCAGGATATATTTTGGGGCGGTGACATTGATGAATTTTGCGGGGTTGAATTTCCAGCAGCAGGCGGTTCAATGTTGACCCGGGGTGCCTGCTGGGTACCTAAATCCGCTGCAGGCCGGTTGTATAGATATATTCCACCCAGCGCCAGTACCACCAGGACCACCAGTATCCCTACCAATATATTTTCTTTTCTCATTTTCAGTCCTTCTTAACCAACCTTAAAGCTACCTGCTCCAATGTTGTTATAGTTGTTTACATGCCGGGCATTTTAATCGCAAAAAATATACCGACATTGGGGAATCGAGGCATTCAGCCCAGATTAACCATTACAGAAACGTCAAAATAGCACAAAATCATAGGATAAAAAAGACGACATATTTTTACTCGTCAGTCATAAGTTTTATGATGGCATCCGGCGCGGAACACACTAAATTCCTGACCAACAAATTGCTGACATTGGTGATCCCAAAAAGTTTAGATCAAGTTGGCACAGTAATCCTGGCCCTGAGATTATATGAAGAATTTATTACATGATACGATTGTGTCGAGCCATTAAAACAATTTTGTCTCAACTGAAATACACACATTCGACATAAACCAGATGTCAAAAAAATGATTTTCAAAATCCCCGCCTCGACTTGAAAATCCGGTAACATTCCGGTATGCTGACAACAAAATTCAAAAAGATCTTCGGCATCATTACAATCCAAGTTGGAAACCGGCATGTTACTTGCGTAAAGCCTTGCTAAAGTTAATCCAGACAACTTTAAACCTAAAGGAGCAAGCCAATTAATCGCAAAGCATGGAAAACAAAATTTTAATTGTAAAAATCGTTATAACAACTTTTTTAATCAACTTTTAACCTGGAGGAATTTATGGATCCGGTTTTTCTGTCCAGACTGCAATTTGCAGCAGCAACCATGTTCCATTTTCTTTTTGTTCCATTTGTCCAAATTGCCGCCAAAACATCGATGGTGCTTGTGCCTGTGGCCGTGGCGTTTCTGATTGCCTCATTTTTTGCAACAAGCCTTTATGACAACTACATCAAATCCCCAGCCCTGTTCTTAGTGATTGTCCTGGCTGTGGCGGCTCTGTTTCTTGCACGTTATTTCAACGCAAAAAAGGCATGGTTCAAAGCCTGGTTTGCATCGGCCCTGACGATTATGGGATGTACTTTTTTCGGAATCTTCGGCCTTTTTCCGGCTTTGTTTCCCTCAAGCATGAACCCGGCCTGGAACCTGACTGCATTTAACGCATCGTCAAGCCCTCTGACCCTTAAAATAATGCTGGTCGTGGTTTCAATCTTCATTCCCATTGTCATTGCATACCAGTCGTGGTCCTACCATTTGTTCAAGGACCCTGTTACTGACGAAGACCTGGACATGGACGAAGCGTATTAGCTATAATCAAATCTACCCGCAGGTTTAATATTGGATTGAGCCTGTATTTATAAAGCAACAAAAAAGAAATAAGGAGAAAAATATGGACAAATATGTATGCGGTCCCTGTGGTTACGTGTATGACCCGGCAGAAGGCGATTCAGATGGCGGTATTGATCCCGGCACCGCTTTTAAAGATCTTCCCGAAGACTGGGTCTGCCCTGTCTGCGGCGCATCCAAAGACGAATTTGAAAAAGAAGAGTAACGCCCTGTCCCGGCCCTACCCCAAATTGCAGGCAGGTCCGGGAATCTCGTAAAACATTGAACGCCGGTTGCACTTGATTGCCAACCGGCGTTTTCACTTCCCCCTAAAACCGGTACCGGCTATTCAATCTTTTTCCCGGCGGTTTGGGTGATCCGTTCAAGCACCCACCGGCTCAACGCCTTTTGGTTTACCCGCTTGATCTCCTTACGGATCAAAGAAATATCCAGCTCAGCCCTGGCCATGGTTTTATGCCCCCCGGCAGACCCGAATTTACCGAATGCTTCCTGGGCAGTCTTTCCGGCGCCTTTGCGCAGGCCGTCGTTGCGCAGAATGACTATCAGTTTTTTATCCACCACTCCGGATACCACGCTCCAATTGACCCCGGCAATGGATAGAAAAAAATCGGCAACCACCACCAGTTCATCGGGTTTGTGAATGGTTCCGGCATGATAAAAGGCCCGGTTGTCCCGGATTATCCTTTGTCTTATGGCGTTGCCCAGAAAATCCAAGTCAGATTCAGTCATATATGCCCGTTCCACCTTAGTGACAATATTCATGTTTGCATATTTGTACAGAAACTGAAAAGCCCGGATATCCATGGAAGAGGCCTGGCGGGTAAAATTGGCTGTATCTGTTTTTATCCCAAGCATCAGAGCGGATGCCAATTTAGCCGACGGCTTTACCTTCAGGCTGCGCAGATATTCGGTGAACATGGTTGAACATGCTCCGTAATCCGGCCGGATATCCACAAAAGGACCACTACTGCAAAATGACAAGGGATGGTGATCAATGATTGCGTCATATTTAATAGAGGAAAAATTTTCATTATGGTCGGGCTGGGAATCCACCACCACAAATTTGTCAAACAAGGACTTGTCCACATCAGCCAATGGGACCATTCCGGCTTCGGTATACTCAATCATGGCAAGGTTGTCCGGCCGGGTGATCCGATTAAAATAGGCAATCACGACTTCACTGACCCGTCGCCACAAAATGCGCTTCACAGCCATGGCAGATGCAATGGCATCAGGGTCTGCATTGATGATTACAAGCACCCTGGATGTCCCTAAAAAATGAGACAGGAGCTGCTTAATTTTTTCCCGGTTACTGGTCATAATTAATGTTTCCATTTCCTGAAAAAAACAGGGTTAAGGTAATAAAAGCATAACCTAAAATGGATAGTATCGCAAATCATCCCTGAAAAATACCAGGGCAAACGCATTTAAATTGTATTGACTCCAAGCACTTTCATGAGGTAAGAATTATCCCATCCTGCTTGCAGGCGTTTGACATTTATGCTCTTTTTCATACTGTTTTCNNGCTTTCGACACTCATCCTCCCTGAAATATCAAGCAAATCGAGCAATTCCGGAATTGCTGTGATTTCATTTGATTTTTCATCCGTTTTTAACTGCCCCAGCACCATATTCGTATCTGATGTCCAGGCACTCACCATATGAATTGCAGATTTGCCATTTGTTTTGTCATGTGAGCGTCTTACCGCACAAATTCGATCCGTAAAGGGATGCAAACACATGAATATGGAGCAACCACTTGGTCTTTAGGGGGATTATATCCCTCCTGCATCTGAAAACAGACATAGGCTATTCCGGTTACTGCCGTGACAATAAGAAAACCAATTCCCGAGGTTAAAAATTTTTTTTTGCTGCACGCTATCCGCAATGGTGTAATAGAGCATGAAAACCATGACAACGGCTGTGAACACCGCAGAAGAAAAGGAGACCCATGAATAAATTTTTCCGACATGCAAAAAAAGCTGACAATTAATGAGGAGATGAAGCCGGATAACGTGATGGAGCAAGCGAAGGGACTAAAAGAAAAAGCCCGCGGACTTCAAAACAAATACCGCGGACTTTTTATACTTGGAAAAACCGGCATATTATGTACTTAGAAAGAATTTCCGGTTTCTAATAACAACAATTTCTGAGTCTAAACAACTAATTTTAAGCTTTCCACAACCCGTGAAGATTGCAGTAAGCCATGGCCTCAACCTTATCCGCATCACATTTAAAAACCGCTTCTGGTGCCGAATCAGGGGTCAGCATCAGACGTTGAACATACGCACCGTCACAAGATACAAGTTCAATCCATTCGATCCAGTGTTCTTTTGTCATGGGATGGGCAACGCTGCCCACAGCCACTTTGTATCCACCTTCAATTTTTTCTATTACGGGAACATGCTTTTCTTTAGCGGCATCAACCGTATTTGCCACCAGGCGATCCATGGGTTTTCCGCAACAGGTTGCCGGAGGTTGTTCGCCATGAAGAACCTGAATAATATTTCCGCATTTTATACATTTATAAATTCCCATTTTTTCAGCCATTGATAACACTCCTTTTGTTTTAAAAGTTTATGAAACACTGTCTGTGAGCGCCAGTTTTTGACCCTGGCATTAATATCAATATGGGTTGTAAACAGACGTTTCCACAGAGCAGTGTGCTGCTTTTGCCTTGAGCATCTGCTCAAGCATTTGCCCTGATAATTGCCTGCGGCCTTTGGTCGCTTCCCGGAACAAGGAGGCTATTTGAAAATAAAATTCATTTTCAGACTTAATCGCACCATAAAAAGGAGCCCGTTTTTTTTCTGAACGGCTTTCAACTTTCTGATATGCAATTACTTTAGTCATCCTTTTCCCCCTCCTTAAGTTAACCGGGGTTGATCAAAAATACCCAAACCCGATGATTTAATCTAATGCAGAATTTTTGCAAAAACAATACCAACATTTAATTATTTGCGATTAGTACAAATATTAAAGATAATTATATTTGTCCGGAAGAATTAAGTTACCAGTCTCACCTTACCAGGAAACCTTTAAACACACATATGTCTCAACAATACGTATCATTGACGATACATAATACAACTGGTTATAAAATAATTTTTCGTAATTTTTATTCTTTGATACTTACCGAAGATAATTACCACAAATATAACAACACAAAAAAATAAAAAGCAAGAAAAAAATTACTTTTTTTTATATCCCGGATATCCCGAAAATCGACCAGATTTCGAACAAGAATACCCAAATAGAAGACTTGGATCTCCCGCATCGCTCTATTTTTTCTCAACCAACCAGAAAACCATGCGAAACAGTTGACATTAAATTTTATGAAGGCATAATATATGCTTAAAACAGTTGATGATTGACACATCGATATATTAAAGGAGAAAATTTTAAATGTGCGAGTGTATCCCCAAAATATACGGATTAAGCACCTGCAGCCACTGCAGGGCCACCAGGAAACTGCTTGACAAATACAATATTGAATATGATTACATACAGGTCGACGATTTTCAAGGAGATGCGCGTAATGCGGTTATAAATGAAATTAAAATATTGAACCCAAGGTGCTCTTTTCCCACCATTAAAATCAATAAAGAGACCGTGATTGTCGGAAACAAGGAAAATGATATTAAAAAAGCATTGGGAATAACCAAATGAACTTAGAACAGCTCTATGATACACTGAAGACCTCTCAGGAGAAAAAAGGGGCTTATTTTAACAAGGATAAGGATCTGGTATTTGAGTTGCTGGAAAGCCTGCAGCTCAACAAACAAAGGTACGGCTATATGGCCTGCCCCTGCCGCCTGGCCTCCGGAGACAGGGAACACGACAAAGACATTATCTGTCCCTGCGAATACCGTAAGCCGGATATGGAAGAATTTGGGACCTGTTATTGCGGACTTTATGTATCGGAAAAGGTGAAGAATCTTGAGATGGTACCTGAGTATGTCCCTGAAAGAAGACCTGTAGAAAAAATAGTGTAGTGTTTGCGTAAAAAAGAACCCTGTCCGAAACAAAGACTTCGTCTGTGTCGGACAGGGCCCTTTAACGTAAAGGGAAAAGCTTTAAAGCGATTACACTTGAACTACTAATCCGACCGGACAGTGATCAGAACCAAAGATATCATTGTCAATAAATGCGTCTTTTACAATATTGTTTTCAATGAGATCTCGGGTGACAAAAAAGTAGTCAATGCGCCACCCCGCATTATTTTTTCTTGCATTAAAACGGTAGGACCACCACGAATATTCTACCGCTTCAGGGTAGAAATGGCGAAAAGTGTCTACATATCCCATATTCACCATTTTATCGAGTATATCCCGCTCGATCCGCAAGAAACCGGATCGTTTAGCGTTAGGTGCCGGATTTTTCAAATCGATTTCATTGTGGGCCGTATTAAAGTCACCGGTAACGATGAGTGAGTTTCCTTCATCTCTTAATTTCTGGGCATAATCAAGGAACCAGTCATAAAACCCTAATTTATAGGAAAGTCTTTCATCGCTCATCTGGCCGTTGGGAAAATA
>NZ_DDYV01000294.1:0-2846 GCF_002348205.1 Desulfobacter sp. UBA2225
GAAAACAGTATGAAAAAGAGCATAAATGTCAAACGCCTGCAAGCAGGATGGGATAATTCTTACCTCATGAAAGTGCTTGGAGTCAATACAATTTAAATGCGTTTGCCCTGCAAAACAGGCGCTATCATGATGAAATCCGCAACAATTCATGGTAAAGTGGAACCTTTTTACAGCGCAGTAATACTGTGAATCTATATATAAATTATAAGTAGAAAGGTTTTGAGCCCCATGGGTTATGAAATTATACTCCAAGACGCCCCGAAAAATTATACCTTTGACCAGGATAAAATCATCTCTCCTTCAGAAACTGTCCGGCGGTTCCGGGAAAAGGCAGCCGCCCTGGACCTTGACATTTTGAGCCGGACCCGGCGCATCGACAACGGCCGCCTGGATATTCCGGTGTTTTACAGTGAGTGTGGTGCGGATGCAAAACGAGTGACCGGCACCAATAAACAGATGGGCAAAGGCGGAACACCGGAACAGTCCGAGGCCAGTGCCGTCATGGAACTGGTGGAACGGTTCAGTTTTTTTTCCTTTGCGGAAGATGAAAAAAACTTTATCCATGCCACGCCTGAGCAGCTTGGGGAAAAGGCCCTGGATTATACCCTGATCACCCAGTCCGTCCATGACGATGAGGCCGAGGCATTAAAGGTTAAACCCATATTTGATTCTTTGCCCCTCCAATGGACCAAAGGTTATGATCTGACCGATAAAAAAGAGGTGAATATCCCCTTTAACTGGTTTTATATGATCAATGAATTCAACGGTCCAAGTGCGGGCAACTGTACGGAAGAGGCGTTGACCCAGGGCATCTGCGAGCTTGTGGAGCGTCACGTCAGCTCCCGGGTATCCCGGGAAAAAGTAAAGGTGCCCGGCATCCGTCTGGACTCATTTAAAGATCCCCTTATCCGGGAACTTCTTGCCAAATATGAAACCCAGGGTATCCGGATTTATGCAAGCGATCTCTCCCTGGATACGGGCATTCCCACCATAGCGGTGCTGGCCTGGGACCCGGCCACCTTTCCGGATACAAGCGAGATCGTATGGACCGCAGGCACGGCCCCGTCCCCCGAAAAAGCCATGGGCCGGGCCCTGACCGAAGTGGCCCAGCTTGCCGGGGATTTTAACTCCGGGTCCAATTACGTGGCATCCGGTCTGCCGAAATTTACGGATATAGAAGCAGCCGGTTATATCACCCATCCTGAAACCATGGTGGATGCGGCTGATCTGCCGGACTTGTCTGCGGACAACATGAAGGTGGAGGTGGAAAGCCTGATTCGGATTCTGGCGGACAAAGGCTTTCATCTGCTCTCCATCTGCACCACCCATCCCGGCCTGGATATCCCTGCCTATTACACCATCATGCCGGGGGCCCATTTCAGGGAGCGGGCTGACGAGGCCAGCGTGGGCATGTTCGCCGCCCGGCTGATCACGGAAAATTCCCATCCCATCTTGGCCATAGACCAGCTGGATGAACTGGAATCGCTCATCCCGGGGAAATACTACACCAGTTTTTACAAAGGATTGATGCTCAGCGCCCTGGAAGAGGGCGAAGATGCCATAAAACAGTTCCGGGAGGCCGTTGAGCGCGGGCCTGCCAGGCGCAATCTGCCTGATATCTGTTCCCATATGGCGGCAGCCCAGAAAGATTTGGGACTGTTGGATCCGGCCCTTGAGACATGTCAAATAGGCCTTAATGCCGATCCCCAGCGCCCTGATATCCTGAACACCGCCGGGGCCTGCTGTTTTATGAAAAAGGATTTCAAAA
This sequence comes from Desulfobacter sp. UBA2225, assembly GCF_002348205.1. Taxonomy (NCBI): domain Bacteria; kingdom Pseudomonadati; phylum Thermodesulfobacteriota; class Desulfobacteria; order Desulfobacterales; family Desulfobacteraceae; genus Desulfobacter; species Desulfobacter sp. UBA2225. The sequence continues at coordinate 1,769 of NZ_DDYV01000294.1, forward strand.
CCGCGATTACCTATTTTGAAAAAGCCCTGGATGTGGATCCAAGCCTGGCCATTAATTATGCGAATATGGGGTCCTGCTACCGGGAACTCAAAGAACCGGTGCTTGCAATCAAATTTTATGAAATGGCTTTAACAATAGATCCGACCATTGAATTTGCACGGGATAATATTGAAAAATTAAAAAAATAGCCTGGGTCATGTTCAGGAAAAAAATACCTGTCTGGAAAACAGATATTGCCGACTCCGCCCGTTTTTATCCCAAAGAGATCGAAACCATCCAGACGTTCAAAGATGATCTGCAGGTTTTCTATTTCAAAATGCCAAGCAAAGGAGACATATACAATGCCCAGATTATATGAAAATCCAAACCAGCTTCAACTATGGATTCAATAAAACCAGATCAATGAAGCAAAGCTTGCAAAAAAAATATACGATGTCTTCAATTCAGGCACCATGCTCGAGAGGCTCCAGACAGTTGCCGGGATGATTCTTAACAAGATGGGAACAGGTGGAGAGGCTCCCTTTAAAGCTGCAATTGGAGCGGAAAACCGCCTGAGATTCTGGCGTCATATGCCAAAAGCTGAACACACAACCCAACAGGAATTTATCTGGTTTGCGGATGCCCCCATAAAATTAAAAAGACTGGATGCCTCGGACTGTTCCGACATTATCAGGCTTTCCGGAGAATGGATTGAACGAGGAGGTTTAGCTGCACCCGGCCACTACATATGGGAAAAAGGGAGCACCGCAAAATGCGTGGAACAAAAATCAGACCGTATCCGATTCCATTAAGGATGCTTTCAGGCCAGGTCCTCAAGGACAAGGCAGCTGGAAAAACAAAGTTGATGCAACCTGGGCGGATGGAAAGGGAAGATTCTAAAAAGTAACGATCAAGAGAAGAGATCGGGGACCCGGAAGACCTGTCGAAGCCGATTTAAAACCCTATATGCGTAATCCTGATGATTTTTCGGGGATGCAAGGAAACCGACTCCAGGGTTTTAGTAATATTCTCAGGATAGATAACCCGTAATTGGGGTCGGCGTAATTGGGGTCGGAGTAAAATTAAATCTTTGGCTTCC
>NZ_DDYV01000085.1:0-10122 GCF_002348205.1 Desulfobacter sp. UBA2225
ATGTTTTGTTTCGGGAACGGGATGCTTACATGGCCGACCTGGTGTCAAAAATAAAAGCCTCCACCGTATCCGTGGGCACCTATTATTATAAGGATGTCCCCATGACCCGGTTTCTGGGTACCGGCTTTGCCATCGGGGACGGCAGCAGAATCGTCACCAACCAGCATGTACTCGAGGCCATTAAAGAAAAGAAACTCATGTTCCATCTGCGTATTTTTCACAAGAATTTGTCGGGCAAAGGGGTTAAGGCCGTCTTGCTCGCCGAAGACCCTTTCCACGACCTGGCCATACTGGAGATGGCAGGCAAATTGGATCCCTTGCCCATGGCGGCGGATGGTTCCCTCAAAGAGGGGCACCAGGTGGCGATTACCGGATATCCCATCGGTTTTGTGCTCGGCCTCAATGCAACCACTCACACAGGTATTGTTTCGGCCATTGCGCCGGTTATTCTGCCCACCCCCCACGGCAGCCTGATCAAAGGAGAGATGATCAAATACCTTGAAGACCCCTGGGAGATTATCCAGCTTGATGCCGTTGCCTTTCCGGGGAACAGCGGAAGCCCGGTCTATCGGATTGCCACCGGAGAAGTTGTCGGAGTGATCAATAAGGTTTTTGTCAAAGGGAAAAAAGAATACGTCCTTAAAGAGCCGACGGGAATCACCTATGCCGTACCGGTCAGTTTTGTCCGAAAGCTTAACCGGTCCATTAAAAAGTAAAGGGTCCCCAACCCGTTACCCCGGCAGAAAGGTCAAAAGACCCTGGAGAAACGCCGTGCACAAAATTACCAGGACAATGCCCAAACTGATCCGGCCGATTACCGGACCTGATAACGGTGCAGACAACGGATAATAACACAGGCCGATTCCGGTACCGGCAAGGAAACCAAACAGGTGGGCAGATATGTCGGTATTTTCACCATGGCTGAACATGGCGGTAAGTGTGGCTGCCGCAACAAAGGGGGCCACTCCTTTGAGTTTTGGAAATACGGATTGACCTGATTTTTCGCCAATGGTCATGCGCCGGGCCCCAAGGAGTCCTGCCGCCGCCATAACCGCTGTGGAGGCCCCGATGGAGAGTCGTAAATCCGGGCCGAAACTTTCAGATACAAGATTGCCGGCCGTGCCTGCCGCCAAAAGCAGCAAAAGCCCCTGTCCGTAACCGCTCACGCGCAGCAAAGGGCCTGCAAGCACGATTATTCCGGCCATATTTCCCAGAAGATGGTCCGCATTGCTGTGCAGAAATAAGGCTGTCACAGCCCTGAAACTTTGCCCCTGGCTCAGATAATATGAAGACGAACCAAAGTCCAGAATCGCTTGTTTGTGAAGGCCCCGGGTAGTGATGATGTAATGGATGGCTGATAGAAAAAAGGCCGTTACCAGGGCGGCAGGGGAGAAAAAAATTCTGGTCGGAACATGGGGGGCCTGCCTTGGGATATCCTTGTTTTCCCTTGCGTATTTTTTAAGTTGCTGTTGGGCCTTAAAAACATCGTCATCAGGTACAAGGATATTGCACAATCCGTCAGGGCCTGTCTCAATAACCGCCCTGACGGACTGGGAAGCCAGGACCACCAGGATAAGATCGGCCTGCTTTCTGATGTTTTCATTGTGTATACTGCCTGTGAAGATAGATTTCATTTTTTCCTTGCCGGATGTATTGATTTCCGGCTATGAATATAGCTCATGCAATAAAAAGAATAAAGGAGCCTTAAATGAAGATCATTCGTTTTACTACCCAACAGGGTAAGGAAGTCATTGGGTGCGATTGGGACGGAAAAACAGCCAGTCTGGTGGAACAGTCTGCGGACTATGGTTTCAGCGATACCGGTGAACGGGTGGCGGTCGTAAAAATTTTGCCCCCGGTGGAACCTTCGTCCATTATCTGCATCGGCCTTAATTACCGGCGTCATGCAGAAGAGACCGGCCAGGAAATCCCAAAATATCCGGCCGTGTTCATGAAATACCCCGGGTCCCTTGCAGGGCACAAAGATCCGGTCGTGATCCCCAAATGTGCGTCAGATCCGCCCGAGGTGGATTACGAAGCCGAGCTTGGGGTGATCATTAAAAAGGCCGCTAAAAATGTGTCCGAGGAAGATGCCCTGGATTATGTGCTCGGCTATACTTGTACCAATGACGTCTCTGCCCGGCGGTGGCAGAAACATGCCGGTGGATTCCAGTGGACCCGGGGAAAAAGTTATGACACCTTTTGTCCCTGCGGGCCGGTCATGACGACGGCAGACGAAATTCCCGATCCCCAGAGCCTTGCCATTAAGTTACGCCTGAACGGTGAAGTCATGCAGGACAGCAACACCAGCGACATGGTATTCAGCATCGCCAATATGATCTCCTACCTCTCCCAGTCTTCAACCCTTTTGCCCGGCACCCTGATCCTGACAGGAACACCCGAAGGGGTAGGCTTTACCCGTAAACCCCGCGTGTTTCTGGCGCCGGGAGATCGGATGGAGGTTGAAATTGAAGGCATTGGCGTGCTTGAAAATCCTGTGGAACAAGAATGATACATTGAAAAAAGGGTCCCCCCGGGTGTGTTACCCGGGGGGACAGGAGAGAAGGTAGTTGATGGAGGGATGTATCGTGGAGCGGTGGGTATGTATTATTTGTTTTCTGAGGGGGTCTTATCTTGGGGATCGTCAATTCCCGGCCCAGAACCATCATTAAACCCGGCACCTCTGCCAAGTCCATGATAGCCGCCAGCGCCGTATCCCATACCAGAGCCGCCAAATCCTCGGCCCATGGCCATGCATTTTAATTCCGGAGAGATTTTTCCGGCATCCAGGGCAAATTCCAACCGTTTAACTGCCAGATCTTTTGATAAATCCGCTTTTTCCATGACCATGGATTTCAGTTTTGCCGGATCAGGATTGGATGTTTCCATGTACATGAGGATCTGCTGATCCAGGTTCATAATGTTTGTACGCATTTCATAGGTGTCATCAGTAAATTTTTGATGCAGCTCGCGAAGCTGTTTTTGCTGTTCATCGGTCAGGTTCATGCACGCACGGGCTCTGTCCTGCCTTAAGCCCTTTTCTTTGCCCTGTTTTGGGGGCGTTGCAAATGCACCTGCAGAAAAGCTGCATGTAACAATCAGGATGGTTAATGCGGCTAATGTTTTTTTCATAATGCCTCCTTGTGGCCCTTGGTTTATATTCCGTGATTCGTGCTTTGATGATCTTAAATTTCTATGATCATCGTTGCAGAATTATAATGCAATTGGTGTGCCATTCATGTCTATATTCATTGAAGTCGTTTTGTACCAGGGCATTGGCGTCTAACTACCATACCAGGCTATATTTTAAAGAATCAAATATAGTGTGTACTTTTTATCCAGGTAAGGGTATACAATCGGGTAAAAAATATACGTTCCATATATCTGTGTTGACCCAATGAATAGATTTAAATTAAATATCACCCCAAAAATGCCGGGGTTAGTGCCGCCTCTGGTGATGGTGGGTGTTCTGGTTGTGCTGTTGCCTGTGTTTATCCTGATGACCCTGGACCGGGTTAAAAAGCAGGATGAGTTTATCCGGGAGCGGTTTTTAATCACAGGCACCTCGTTAATCCGTACATTTGAGGCCGGCACCCGGATTGGTCTGGGCTCCATGCAGTGGGGTATCGAACGGCTTCAGTCCATGCTGGAGGAGACCGCAGGTCAGCCTGATGTTGCCTATATCATGATCACCGATGCCATGGGAAAGATCGTCGCCCATTCCGATGCCGCCATGGTGGGTAAAATTTATGACGGGTGGCCAGACCTTGCGTCGTTACCCATGGATCCCCATCGAATCTCCAGCCGCTCCCTGAATACCGAGGATGGGCCGGTTCTGGAATTGGCCAAGCGATTTGTTCCATTTAATCCCAGGCTCAGAGGTCGAGGATGGGCAGCCGGCCACGGTCCCGATCCCAGCTATGGCTACGGCTACGGAAATATGCCGCCCGGGCCGCCTGGCCCGCTTGGTCCTGAAAGCTCGGCCAGGCCGGCTTTCGGCGCATTTGGGCAGACTGATCACTATATTTTTGCCGGAATGTCCATGGCCGGGGTGCAGGCGGCTCAGTCCCAGGGATTTAAGAATATCGTCATCAGAGGACTTTTGTTCTTTGTTTTCTGCTGTTCGGGCATTATTGCCCTGTTTGCCCTCCAGGCTTACTGGGCTGCCCAGTCATCCCTGGAACAGGTTATGGCGTTTTCCGACAATGTGGTTCAGAATATGCCCTCGGGCCTCATCACCCTGGATACGAATTTTAATGTGACGTCCGCCAACCGCGCTGCTGAAAAGATCCTGGGTAAAATTCCCGAAAAAGCCTACCCCCAGATGGCTGCCATGGCTGCTAAGATTACGGGGTCAGGAGGCGTTGCGTCCGGGGAAGTGGCGTTGAACCCAAAAGAGCAAGGCGAGCTCCGGCTGGATATGACTGTTTCGGCCATTCCGGCAGACGAAGACCAGATCCAGGGTTTTGTCCTTTTATTCAGGGATCTGACCCAGATCCGGGATTTGAAAAAACAGGTGGAAACCAATCGGCGTTTAGCGGCCATAGGAAAACTTGCCGCAGGTGTGGCGCATGAAATCAGAAATCCGTTAAGTTCCATCAAGGGCTTTGCCACCTATTTTTCCCGGCAGTATAAAAATGAACCCGAGGACGTGGAAATTGCAAAAATTATGGTCCAGGAAGTGGAACGTATGAATCGCTCCATCACCCAATTGCTCGAATTTGCCAAGCCCATGGCGGTGGAGATCAAGCAGACCCGGATTGAACCCCTTATCCGCCATTCCCTTAAACTGGTTTCCCATGACCTTGAGAAAAAAAAGATCCGGGTTGAAACAGATATCCGCACTAGAAGAGAAACCATTCATACGGATCCCGAACGGATCTGCCAGGTGCTGCTCAATTTGTACATGAATGCCTTAAATGCCATGGACAGCGGCGGAATCCTTGAAATAGGCGTGGCCGATGTACAAGATGATATTGAAATCCGGGTGGCGGACAACGGCTGCGGCATCCCGGCAAAAGATCTTGAAAAAGTATTTGACCCCTATTTTACCACCCGGGCCAAGGGAACCGGTCTCGGGTTATCCATTGTTCACAGGATTGTTGAAAATCTCAAAGGAGATATCCGGGTGGAAAGCCGGCCTTCAAAGGGCACCGTGTTTTATATCATCCTGCCTGTTAATGGGGCGGTGATGGCAGCGTCTGACAATAAATCAATAAAATAGACAAGATTAAGGATATGTTGATGAGTGACAAGACCGTGCTGGTGGTGGATGATGATACAGCCCATGCCACCATGCTTAGAACGCTGATGAAAGGGTGGGGATATGCCGTTCAGGTTGCCCCGGACGGAGATGACGGTGTGGATGCGGTGACAAACAGCCCCTTTGGCCTGGTGCTCATGGATATGAAAATGGTGAAAATGTCCGGCATGGACGCCCTGGCCAAAATTCATGCCTTTAACCCGGCCCTTCCCGTGGTCATCATGACCGCCTATTCCTCGGTGGACACGGCCGTCCGGGCGCTGAAAATCGGGGCCTATGATTACCTGACCAAACCCCTTGATTTTGACAAGCTTAAACTCACCGTGGATCGGGTGTTTGAGCGCCTTCACCTGAAAAACGAAAATCAGGACCTGAAAAAACGGTTGGAAACCAGCAATTTTCATCACGATATCCTGGGCAAAAGCCCTGTCATGAAAGCACTGCTGGATACCATACACATGGTGGCCCCCACCGATGCCAATGTGCTTGTCACAGGGGAATCCGGCACAGGAAAGGAACTTGTGGCTGCCGCCCTTCACAACAACAGCATGAGAAGGCCTCACCCCTACATCCGGATCAACTGTGCAGCCATCACCGAAACCCTTTTGGAATCAGAACTGTTCGGCCATGAACGGGGCGCATTCACCGGGGCGGATAAAAAACGCAAGGGCAAGTTTCTTTTGGCGGACAAAGGCAGTATCCTGCTCGATGAAATCGGTGAGATGAGCCTTGCCATGCAGGCAAAGCTGCTGCGGGTCATCCAGGAAAAAGAGATTGCCCCCGTGGGCTCGGAACAAAGCCTTGCCGTGGATGTGAGGGTGATTGCCGCCACCAACAGGGATTTAAAAGAGATGTCCGCAAAAAAAACGTTCAGGGAAGACCTTTATTACCGTCTTAATGTGGTACACATTGATATTCCGCCGTTGCGCCGGCGCCCCGAGGATATCCCTGAACTTGCCATCCACTTCCTCGATGAGTTTGCCCGGAAAAACCGCAGGGACATCAAGGGATTCTCTCCCAATGCCATGGATACCCTGATACGGTATGAGTGGCCCGGCAATGTCCGGGAACTGATGAACGCCGTGGAGCGCGGCGTGGTCATGGCCAGAACCGACTACCTTTGCAGGACTGACCTCTCCTTTATTTCAGATGAGGAGGCAGAACCAACAATAAATGCGGAATTGAATCTTGAAAATATCGCCCTGGCCAAGGTGGAGGAACGGGCCATCTTATCCACCCTGGCTGCAGCCGGGGGAAATAAGAGCGAAGCGGCCCGAAGACTTGGCATTACCCGGAAAACATTGCTTAAAAAACTTAAGCTGTACGGGGATGATGCGGATTAACAGCCTGTTGACTGCGTTTTTTAAAATCGTTCAATCAGTTTGTTTATAAAATAGGTGCTTTCACGCAGGGCCTGGTTGCCAAAGGGTCCGAACCATTCAGCGATCTGGTTAAATTCTTTAATAAACGCTTCTTTGTCTCCGGATTCAAGCATATCCAGAAACTGGGTCAAGGATTGAACAAATGTTTTTAACAGTTGACGTCGTTCAGGTGTGGCAAAGATGATTTCTGCGTACAGATCAGGGTCCTGGGCAAAAAGCCTGCCCACCATGCCCAGTTCCAGGCGGTAGATCGGGCTTGAGAATTCAAGGGTGCGTTTAATGGGTATGCCCTGGCGGTAAAGAAAACTGCCGAAACTGAACGTGGCAAAATGCCGCAGGGCCTGGACAATCTCCATGATCTGGTCATGTTCCCGGGCACTTGCTTCAACAACCACCGCGCCCCAGGCAACCAGCTGGTCAATAACCCACTGGCAGGCATCGTCGTCTTGTCCGGCACATGCCGCAATGATCTGCTTGTCCAGGTTGTTCGTGGTGGGGCCGAAAAGGGGGTGAAGACCCAGCACAGGTCCCTTGTGTGCCCGGCACATGGCTTCAAGGGGGAGCGTCTTGACCGAAGTCAGGTCTGTGAGCACCGCATCCGGCCGCATCAGGGGGGCTAATTGCTCAATGACCTTGACGGTGACGTTAATGGGGACACAGACAATGACAAGGTCTGCGTTTTGACACAGACCTTGGGCCCGGTCCCAGTCATTTTTATCCAGGATCTCCACCTGGTATCCGGTTTCGGTGAAAAATCGAACAAACAGACGCCCCATCTCTCCGGCACCGCCCACAATCAGTATCCTTGCCTGAGGCCGAATCAAACTGGTTTTGGACACACGGGTCTGACTTTTCCTGGACTGGTGCATGATCGTTCTGTAAAGACTCTCCACCAAATCGGGGTCCACATCCATGTCCGAGGCTTTTCCCCGCAGGCGGGATATCACGTCTTCCTCCCGGGCCGGATGGTAAATGGACACCTTGTGCGCTTTTTTCACCTCCACGATTTTTTCCACCTGTTTCCGGCGCTTGCTCAATAAGGAGATAATCTCGGCATCAATGTCATCAATTTCATCCCGAAAGGGTTTGATTTGCTGTGCAAAAGAGGCGTTGTCTTTGGTCATGATTTATAGTCTTATAATAATTTGTGTTTATGGAAAATAGATTAACCTTGAATGGCCTTTTCAAAGGGTTCAAGGCCGATACGATCGATCATCTTTCCGAGACGCTCCCCTTTATTTGCATTTTCCCTGTAATACTCAACAATGCGTTTACAAGCCTCCATGGCCTGTTCAGTGCTCAGTCCTTCAGCCACCTTCTGGGCAATTCTGGGACTCATACCCACGTTGCCGCCAATGACAAGAACCCAGCCGTTAGCTTCACCGATAAGTCCGATGTCCCTGACCCAGGATTCGGAGCAGGAGAGCTTGCACCCGGATACCGCTATTTTGAATTTACCCGGCAGTTGCATGGCGTGGTATTGCTTGTCCATTTCCATGCCCACGCCCAGGGCATCCTGCTTGCCGAGCTTGCAGAAGGTGGTTCCCGGACAGGCGCGCACCGAGCGGATACACATGCCCACAGCCGCACCCTTTTCAAGTCCCAGATCCTGCCATGCCGAATCAATGTCCTCTTCCTGGAGTCCTACAATGGCAATTCGGGTGGCTCCGGTAAGCTTGAGGGCTTTGGCCTCGTATTTTTCTGCCACATCAGCAATTTTTCTGAGCATTTCCGGTGTAACAACCCCGCAGGGAATGTGAGGGGCAATGGCATAGGTCTTGTTGTCATTCTGGAGGATGGCTCCCTTTTCGCCAAGTTTGAGCATATGGTTTATCCTTATTATAAAAGTTAATAAAATGGTTCGTGAATAACATTCTGTCAAAATAAAACGGCCCTGGGCGTTGTCAAGACTGTTGATTTTATCGTGGTTTAATCTTGCCCGGTCATTGCTTTTTAGCTTATAACCCGTCCAGAGGGCTTTTAACGCCTTTTCCCCCGCGATTGAGAACATGAGTGTAAATCATGGTTGTGGAGACGTCTGCATGGCCGAGCAACTCCTGAACCGTACGGATATCATAACCGCTTTCCAGAAGATGGGTGGCAAAACTGTGGCGCAGGGCGTGGCAATTGACCCTTTTGGTAATATTTGCCTGCTGGGCCGCATTTTTGATGGCTTTTTGAAGACCGTTTTCGTGGATATGGTGGCGGCGTGTCTTACCGCTCTTTGGATCAACGGAAAGCCGGCCGCTGGGAAACACATACTGCCATCCCCACTCTTTGGCGCCATCGGGATATTTTTGTTCAAGGGCATTGGGAAGAGATGTCTCACCAAGTCCTTTCTCCAGATCTGTTTCGTGGATCTCATGCACCGCTTCAAGGTGGGTCTTAAGCTGGTTTACAAGCCGTTCGGGCAAGGGCAGCACACGATCCTTTTTCCCTTTCCCGTCCCGGATCACGATCTGCTGGTACCCGAAATCAATGTCCTGGACCCTGAGCCTGACACAATCCATCAACCGCATACCCGTACCATAAAGCAGGGAAGCCATCAGCTTTTGCGTGCCGGCCATCTGCCCAAGAATTTTGGCAACCTCGCTCCGGGTTAACACCACGGGCAGACGCCTGGGACGTTTAGCGCGTACAAAATTACCAATATCACCCAGGGGCTGTTTCAGCACCTTGTCATAAAAGAATACCAAGGCATTCAACGCCTGGTTCTGGGTGCTTTCCGCAAGATTTCGCTGAACGGCCAGATGTTGCAGGAAACTGACAACCTCACCGCTGCCAAGCGTTTCCGGCTCCCGGTTGCCGCAAAAGGAGATAAAACGCGTCACCCATGATTCATAAGACTGTTCGGTTCTTATGGAATAATTCCTTGTTCGCAGCGCCACCAGCAGCTGCGTCAGAATCTCTGTATGAACTTTTCGGACGTCGGCAAGTTTTGAGTGCTTTATATTTGACAGGTGATCAATGGTTTTTTGGGCCGAAGTCCCGGCCGCAACCGTGGGATGGCATTCTGTGAGGGAATCGGCTGAATCCATCCAGAATTTCCAGTCCACCTCCGGCAACCAGGTTACGCCAAGCATGGCAAACAGATTCTGTATAGCATCCACAATCTGCCTGAACTGCCAGTCCTCAATCCCATCTGTTCTTACCTGTTGTTCCAGGTAGGCGGCCACCTCTTCCGGGCCGTGCTCCGCCAGGGGCTTGTCGGGGAATGCTTTGATATACTGCTCGGCTCTGATCACATACCACCTGATTACATTGTCTTTGATACCAATGTTTTTCAGGCGGTTTATGTAATTGTCCCAAAACTTCTTAATTTGGCTTTCTTGTGTTGATTTCGGCGGATTCATGTGGTAGGTGCTATTTATGTTTCTGGGGTAATATTTATTTATTATGAAAAATAATACACAAATACTTTAAAAATGCAATAGGTAGAATCCGCCTATCAACATATTGGCCCATTCTGCCTATTTC
>NZ_DDYV01000170.1:0-14228 GCF_002348205.1 Desulfobacter sp. UBA2225
GGACACGGGGACAAAGTCCGACGGTGTGATGGATAAGTCCGAGCTGCTGGATGAAAATGGTGAATTTCAGTATTCAGTGGGTGATATCCTTAAACTGTATGTGGTTTCCCTAAGCGAAAGCGAAGTGATTTTGTCCAAGGCGGTTTCCGGGGCCGGGATGGCTGCCATGATTGAGGATGCCTATCGCGGGCATACCCCTGTTGAAGGCCGGGTGACCGGGGTTGTCAAAGGCGGTTTTTCCGTGGATCTCCTGGGCAAGAGGGCGTTTTGTCCGGTGAGTCAGATTGATGTCAAATATGTGGAATCCCTTGAGGATTATGAGGGCCAGGCCTACCATTTTTTGATTACCCGGTATGAGGAAAAGGGCAGGAATATTGTTGTCTCCCGCAGGGATCTGCTCAACGAACAGATCAGGGAAGAACGTACCGCATTCATGAAAGAATTGGCCGAAGGAGATACGGTCCAGGGCAAGGTGACCAAGCTGATGTCTTACGGGGCATTTGTTGAACTTGCACCCGGCGTGGAGGGTATGGTCCATATTTCAGAATTGAGCTGGTCCAGGGTGGAAAAGGCTGAAGAAGTCGTTCGGGTGGATGATATTCTGCCTGTCAAGGTATTAAAGATTGAAAAACCCCTTTCCGACTCTCCCAAAATTTCCCTGTCCGTTAAACAGACCTCGGGTAACCCCTGGGATAACATCGGCACCACCTTCAGTACCGGAGACCAGGTCAGCGGTAAAGTGGTCCGTCTAACCTCTTTCGGGGCTTTTGTGGAGATCGCCCCGGGTATTGACGGTCTGGTCCATATATCTGAAATGAGCCATGTGAAACGGGTCCTGCGTCCCGAGGACGAAGTGGGTGTCGGGCAGACCGTTCAGGTCATGATTAAGGCTATTGACATGGACAGTAAACGGATTTCACTGAGCATGAAAGATGCGTCAGGCGATCCCTGGACCGGTGTTTTGGCCAAATATCCCGTGGGCAGTGTCGTCGAGGGTATCCTGGAGAAAAAGGAAGGCTTTGGGCTGTTTATCCGCCTGGAGCCCGGCATTACAGGCCTTATGCCCACGTCAAACTTGCGGCAGTCTGCAGAGGCAGGAAAATTTGAGTCCCTGAAACCCGGAGATGCTGCCCCGGTACTGGTTCAGGATGTGGATGAGGATAACCGGCGTATGACCCTGGCTCCTCCGGATCAGAAATCTTCAGACAATTGGAAGCAGTTTGCGAAAAGTGCCAAAGGTGCCTCTTCCTTTGGGTCTATGGAAAGCATTTTACGTGCGGCCCTGGAGAAAACGAAATAGGGGACACACCCTGGTGCCTTAACATGCCAGCAATGTTTATCACCGACTTTGACGGCACCCTGCTCACGGATGACATGCGTATCCGTAGCCGGGATCTGGAGACCCTGGCCGGGTTGAGGTCTGCCGGTGTAATCACGGTCATTGCCACGGGGCGCAGCCTCTATTCCTTCAGGCGCGCCCTTAAGCATATGGATTTTCACCCGGAAGATCTGCCCCNNCCCCTTGATTATCTGATTTTTTCCACCGGTGCCGGCATCATGGCTTGGCCCGGGGATACATTGATCCGTTCCTCTTCCATCCCTGAAGAGGGGGTCTTGGAAATTTCAGCCTGTTTTGATCGTTTTGGCTTCGATTATATGATCCATAAAGCCATTCCCGACACCTCATCTTTCCTGTTTAAATTTACATCCGGCGATAATCCTGATTTTGAGCGGCGAATGGCAATGTATTCGAATTTTGCTACGCCCCTTGAAGCGGAAACCACGATTTATGAGCAGTCAACTCAGGTCTTGGCCATTGTGCCCGGCAGATTTCCCTGGGCGCATTTGGATGCGCTTCGCCGGGAACTGGCCGGATTCAGCGTGATTCCGGCGACTTCTCCTTTGGACCATAAATCTTCGTGGATAGAGGTCTTTCCTTTTGGGGTAAGCAAGCGTGCGTCATCCCAATGGCTGGCCCGGCACCTTGGTGTCGACCGGGGAATGGTGACTGCCGTGGGGAATGATTATAATGATGAAGACCTTCTGGACTGGGCCAGTCAGGGTTTTTTGCTGAATAACAGTCCGGATGCCATGAAAAATAAGTTTATATCTTTAGGCTCCAATAATGAATGTGGGGTGAGTCAGGCGGCAAAGATGGCAGGACTTTTAAGATAGTGCCTAATTGTCATCTTCTGTTATTTCAAAGTCCATATCCGGGTACAGCTTTCTGCAGCAATCCGGGCAGATTCCGTGGGAGAATGTCAGCTGGTTAAAGGCCTTTTCAATATCTTTCCACAGGCGGTCCTCTCCCCTGATTTTCTTGCAGTTGGCGCAGATGGCAATGACATGCTCGGGCATCTCCTTGGCATGTTTAAGAAAATGTTCATATTGGCGCTGTAATTCAATGCGCCGGGATATGTCCCGGGCCATGATAATGGTACCGGTGTAAGTTTGATCTTTGCCCTGGTTGATAGGGCTGCAGGCGAGTTCCACATGCACGGGGTGTTCATTTGCATGCACCAGTTGGATTTCATACCGGCTGGTTTTGCCTTTTTTCAGGATCTGGGTCTGTTTCAGGATATACAAGAAGCTGTCCCGGGTGGATATCTGCTCAAGGTTCATTGATAAAAGTCTGTCTGCTGAATAGCCCATCATTTTGCAGAATGCCGGATTGACAAAGGTAATATTTTCCTGGGCATCTACGGTAAGCACCCCTTCTGCAATTTGTTCGGTAATGGTCCTGTACTGTTTTTCGCTTTTTTTCAGCCGTTCGCTGTAGGCTTTGTTTTCAAAAGCCAGTCGTCTGTTTTCGAAGACTTTTCTTACCACATGAACAATGATGTCCAGGTCAATTATGGGTTTGGAAATATAGTCTTTGGCACCCATCTGAAGGGCCTGGATGACATCTTTTTTTTTGCCGGCGCCTGAAATGACGATCATGGGTAGATCCGGGTCAGAGGCATGGATGGTGCGCATGACCTCCAGGCCGTCCATGACCGGCATTCGCAGGTCCGTGATGACCACGTCCACTTTTTCCCGGAAAAACAGATCCAGCCCCACATGCCCGTTTTCTGCCGTAAAAATCCGGTATCCTTCATCTTCGAACAGAAAAGCCAGGCTTTCTCTGATTGAGATCTCATCGTCTATGATGAGAAGTGTTCCCTGGTGCATGTTTATAGCTCACAGATTTTCAATTAGTTGCACCATATCCCTGACGGCTGTGTCCATGCCTGTCATGACAGCCTTTGAGATGATGGCATGTCCGATACTGTATTCCGTGATCTCAGGCAATCCCTTAAACCCCTTGATTGAATGGTAGCAAATTCCGTGTCCTGCATGAACGCCTAAGTTCAGGCGGGCACCGATTTTTGCCGCATCCACAATTCTTGTATATTCCCTTTCCCGGTCATATGCGGTTGTGGCATCGCAGAATGCACCTGTATGTATTTCAATGGAATCAGCATTAATTTTATGAGCCGTTTTGATCTGATCGAGGTCGGGGTCAATGAAAATACAGACCTTGATTCCGGCATTTTTCAGGGTGATCACAACCTGGCGGATGTGCTGCATATGGGTAATTACATCAAGTCCGCCTTCGGTGGTCAGTTCCTCTCTTTTTTCAGGCACCAGGGTGACGGTATCAGGTTTGATGTCCAGGGCAATGCCCAGCATTTCACTGGTGGCGGCCATTTCAAGAATCAAACGGGTTTTTATTGTCTGGGAAATCAGCCGTACATCACGCTCCTGGATGTGGCGGCGGTCTTCCCGCAGATGTACCACAATGGCATCTGCCCCGGCGGTTTCTGCGGCCAGTGCGGCCTGAACCGGTTCAGGGTATTTGGTGCCTCTTGCCTGGCGCAGGGTTGCCACATGGTCTACATTTACTGCTAACTCAGCCATATTAATATCCTTTCATGCTCTTTAGAATGCAGTTAGATCAGGGTTTTCTTCAATACGTCTGAGCAGTGCCAGGCTCTTTTCTTCCATTTCACGGGCCTGGTTTTCACCCAATTCATGGTCAAATCCAAACAGGTGGAGAATGCCGTGTACCAATAATTGAGACATCCGTTCATCCGTGGAAATACCTGCGGCTATGGCCTCGGCCTCGGCCGTATCAAGGGAGATCACCACATCCCCGAGCAGCCCCGGGGTAATATCTGAAAATTCTCCCTCTTGCATGGGAAAGGAGAGTACATTGGTGGGTTCGTCTTTGCCCCGGTATGTCCGGTTCAGTTCCCTGACCTGGGCATCATCCGTGATCACGATGGAAAGTTCGTGATCATCACAGCCCAAGGCGTTTAAGATCTGTTCGGTCTTTTTGTACAGGGGGGCTGTTGCCAGCCTCTCCTCTTGGCGGTTGTCTATCAGTATCCTTAGATTTTCCAATTTTCTTGTCCTGGGGTTTGTCTGTGTACTCAATGCGGCTGTGATAAATGGAGGTTAAAATCGTGTTGAAGCTCTTGGCTATCTGGTGCAGGTCTTTCAGGGTCATTTCGCACTCTTCAAGCTGGCCGTCGGCAAATATGTCATTGATCAGCTCTTTTACACGGCCCTGGATTCTGGATGGGGTGGGGCGCTCAAGAGCCCGGGTCGCGGCTTCTGCCACATCTGCGAGCATGACGATGCCCGCCTCCCTTGTCTGGGGTTTGGGTCCCGGGTATCTGAAATCATCTTCATTGATGTTTTCATTGCCCGCTTTTAGACTTTTGTTATAGAAATATTTTATCAGGGATGTGCCGTGGTGCTGGATAATGCCTTCCACAATTTCATTGCCTAGTTTGTATTTTTTGGCTATTTCCACGCCTTTTTTGACATGGCCGATGAGGATCAATGCCGACATGGAGGGGGAGAGCTTGTCATGGCGGTTTCGCCCGTCAGCCTGATTTTCAATGAAATACATGGTTTTGTCCAGTTTGCCGATATCATGGTAATATGCCATGACCTTGGTCTTGAGACTGTCTGCATGGATGGCGGATGCGGCTGCTTCCGCAAGGGTCGCTACAATGACACTGTGATTGTAAGTTCCCGGGGCCTCAATCATTAATTTTTTTATCAGGGGCTGATCCAGGTTTGAAAATTCCAGCAGTTTTGCTGCCGTGGTGTAATTGAACAAAACCTCTATCAGCGGGGTGAATCCCACTGTAAGAATGGCCGCAAATACACCGCCCCCCACTGCCATTATCACCTGTTTAAGCAATATGGCCCAGGGCAACACCTGGGAGGGCATGAAAAAAACCAGGGCGATGGCAAGGCATCCATTGAACAACGCCAGTTTGAATCCGGCAACAATGAAATGGTGCCGTTCGTGTCGTTCCTTGATCCAGTAGGCTGCCGTGATACTCGAGAGAAAAAAGAACAAAAAAATCTGGAACCCGCCGCCAAAGGATATGGTGCATAAACTGCAAAGCACCAAAGAAAAATAGAGGGCAATGTCAAACCCCAGGAAAATGCAGGTGATCATGGCTGCAGCCGGCAACGGTACCACCATATATATTGCACTTGAGGCTATTTTGCCGGACATTTCCGGATTTGAGGTGTGGGCAATGTACACGGCAAGCTCGGTGAATCCGATATAAAGCAAAAGGCCCAGGGTCAGAAAGGTTATGTGTTTGTTCATGTCCCGGCCAAGCTTTGGATGATCTTTGAGGTAAAGAAAATAGACCACAAGAAGCAAAAGGCTGGTGAACATGCAGATGCCGGTAATGGTCATAATAACATTTTTATCTTCGACCTGCTCGTTCAGGGCATTGAGCTTGACCAGCTTGAGTTCATCAACCCGTTCCCCTTCCCGAACGATCATTTCGCCTGCCTTGATCTGGTAAAGGGTGGGTTTGATGCGTTCCTGGGCCTGACTGATGCGCTTTTCCGTTTCATTTTTATTCAGGGTGATATTGGGCTGCAAAAGCCGCTGGCCGATATCTACAACCAGGTTGGCCAGGCTGTAGTTGACGCCTTTCAGGATGGGCTGGCCCACAACCCTTACCATGGTCTTAGCCTGGTCTGGTCCGTAAAACACCTTGATGTCGGTAACAACACGTTCTTTGTGGGACTGAATTGTTTTAAGGGTGATGCCTTTTTCTTCTTCACCTAGAAGAATTTCTTTGTTGCTTACGATGCCATTGGTCAGAATAGTGCCGATAATGGCAGTAAGATACCCCGTAACCTCTTCGGAAAATTTTTCATTAAACAGGATCTGGAATGCACCATTGGAAATTTCTATGCCCAGTTTTTTTTCGAATTCGGGTTTGGATGCCAGGGCCATGGAAAAGGTGGTATCCGAAGATTCAGCAGATTCAGGTGAAGGAATGTCCAGAGCATTGTCCTGGGACTGGAGCATTTGCCGGCCAAAATCCATGGCCGATGCAATGCCGTCGGTTATATTTTTTAACAGGTTGTCATCAAAATCATATACGGTTCTGATTGATGCCTTGACATTATTCATTTTGGCCAGGTTGGTGGCCTTGTCTTCTATGAAGAAATCTTTGGGCGCTTTGATATCCCTGCCTGCGACATCCCCTATCTTATATGCATATGATTCAGTGGTGTGGTCAAAGGTCTGGGCAAGGGCAAACAGCGCCACCACCAGAAGCAACATCACCGGCGGGAGATACGGGGTGGAGGAGAGGGTTTGCCCGGCCCGTTTAACCCAACCCTGATTATTTATTTTTTTCATAGGCGTCTATGATGTCGGACACCAGCCGGTGCCTGACAACATCTTCCTTTGAGAATTCTATAAATGAGATCCCCTCTATCCGGGCAAGCAGCTTTCTGGCTTCCACCAGTCCTGATTTTTTTCCTCCGGGCAGGTCTGTCTGGGTAATATCACCCGTAATAATGGCCTTTGACCCGTATCCGATCCGGGTCAAAAACATTTTCATCTGCTGGGAGGTCGTATTCTGGGCCTCATCCAGGATGATAAATGCATTGTTCAGGGTTCTGCCTCTCATAAATGCAATGGGTGCGATCTCAATAATTTCCTGCTCAATATAGGCTCTGGCTTTTTCAAAATCAAGCATATCATAAAGGGCGTCATACAGAGGCCGCAAATATGGATTTATTTTTTCGGCCAGGTCACCCGGAAGGAAACCCAACGTCTCACCTGCTTCCACCGCGGGACGGGTGAGAACGATTTTTTTTACATCACCCTTTGTAAGCGCTGCAATGGCCATGGCCATGGCAAGGTAAGTTTTGCCGGTACCGGCCGGACCAATGCCGAAAAGGATATCATTGGATTTTATGGCCTCGGTGTATTTGAGCTGGGTGGACGTTCGGGGGGTAATGGGCTTGTTTTGCGGTGTTACGACTATTGTAGTGGTAAAAATTTTTTTCAAGGAAGTGGCACCACCCTGTTGAGCCGCATTGATGGCTGCATCTATAACGGCGGGTGTCAGCCGTATCTTTTCTTCCAGGAGTTCATAAAGCTGGTTGATCAGGTCAATTGTCTTGTCAGTCTTCTTTTCTGAACCATTGACTGAAATAGCCCCCCCCCTTGAGTTTATTTCAACATCAAAGGCGCGGGCGATCTTTTCCAGGTTGGCGTTGTGTGTCCCAAAGAGTTTCTGGGCAAGGGGGATATTTTGAAATTCAAGATTTTTCATGCGCTATAGGGTGCATTTTATTGGTTTAAAGGTCAATAAAAATCTTGACTGGCAGCAGACCCTGCTGTTATCTGTTTACTTTGGTGTTTGAGCGATTGAACGAGAAATCACTCGTCTGGGGCGTTAGAAAAATTAATTAAGGGAAGGTATGAATTTTTTTGACCTTTGCGTATTGATCATTGTGGGGGTTTTCCTGGTTCGGGGAGGCTTTAAAGGTCTGGTCCGGGAAATTTCCGGTATCGTGGGTCTTGTTGCCGGTTTTTACGGGGCCAATACCTATTATCCTCAGTTGATTCCCTATATTGATTCATGGATTTCATCACCGCAGATTCAAAAGCTTGTCTGTTTTTTTCTATTATTCTGTCTGATTCTCATTGCTGTGGGGATTGTGGCCGTCCTGATCCACAAATTGCTGAACATTGTATTTTTAGGCTGGGCGAACAGAACATTCGGTGTCATCTTCGGGGCTGCCAAAGGCATACTCATTACCGCCATCATTTTTATACTGATTACAAGCTTTGTGCCTAACGGTCATGCTCATATGGCAGCTTCCCGGACTGCACCCTACCTTGCCCAGGTTGCGGATGCCCTGACCCTGTTTATTTCCCGGAACATCAAAACGGATTTCAGCAAAGAGCTGGAAAGGTTGAAAAAAACGTGGAAACAATAATTCCCTTGCTTGAGATTATCCGAAGGCTTCGGGGAGAGAACGGATGTGCGTGGGACAGGAAACAGACCCCGTCTACCATGTGGAAGTGCCTGGCCGAAGAGTTATATGAACTGGAGGATGCCATTGTCAAAGATGATGAGGTTAATATTGTAGAAGAGCTTGGAGACGTTCTTTTCCAGATCCTCTTTATTATGGAAATTTATGCCGATGCCGGCAGATTTTCCTTTGACCGGGTGGTTAATGCCGTGGCTGAGAAAATGATTCGTCGTCATCCCCATGTCTACGGTGACAGTCGTATTACATCCGAAGATGGCTTGAATAAACAATGGGAGACTATTAAGGCTGGGGAGAAGGTCGGTTCCGGTGTATCTGAAAGACCCTCTGCCCTTGACAATGTGCCTTCTGGAATGCCGGGATTGTTGCGGGCTTTAAAAGTTTCAAAATCTGCGGTTAAAGCCGGATTTGAGTGGGAAAATCTGGGTCAGGTCCTGGATACGGCAGTTTCGGAAATACATGAGTTTGAGGCTGCGCTCTCCATGGACCAGGATGATGCCATGCTTGAATTTGGTGATATCCTTTTTTCTCTTGTCAACGTGGCAAGATTTGCCGGTTTTCATCCGGAAACAGCCCTTTGTCGCTCCACTTCCAAATTTGAGCAGCGATTCAGAATTATGGAAACAGCCCTTGAAAAACAAGGCCTTAATTTAAAAGAAATCTCCTCTGAAGAGAAGGAGAAACACTGGCAAGCAGCCAAAGAGATATATGATCAGAAAAAAGCCTGATAGCCACATACGGCGAGCTGTCAGGCCATTCTTGTTTCAAGTTTCTTGTTTCTTGATTACAGGTAATCACCCCTCTGGAATTTCAGATATTCGGTTTTTGCAGTGATCGCCGTGCTGGTGGCAATATCTATGAGTTCCTGATCATCTTCGCCAAGAGACAGTGTCTCTTCCAATAAAGATGCGGCATCTGTATTAAGTCCTTCAAGTATGGGCTCAATGTCCTTTAAGAAGACACTGGTGTCATGAAGCTGTGATGCATAGCTTTCTAAACTGGTCAGCAGTTTGTCGGTTTTATCCGTAACAATGTCGGATACGGTTTGAATATCAAACTCCAGCGCAGGGATTTCAGATAATTCACCGGTCTGCGTTCCTTCTTCCAACTCCTGTGTTTTCTCCAATGCGGAATTGAGCAAAGATTCAAATCCCTGTGTCTTGCTGCTCTGGGATACCTGGGTTGACTGAGTGCCAGGTATTGGAGTGATACCTTGGATGTTGTTAATACTGGTCATATAGTCCTCCTTTTTTTTAAGGAAGAATTAAGCAACAAACGTGCCGATTGTTTGTGGTTTTTTGACGCTTGGAAAGTGTTTTGATTTTTTTAAAAATAAGGCAGTTATCTTGTGATGGAATAAATCCTTCTGCCTGAAGCCCTGAATGCTTCAGGCAGAAGGGAAAAAAATGCCGCCTGCTCAACCCACTTCGTTCATAATGGAGCCGATCATTTTTTCCGCTACCTGCTCGGCATTCACTGTGTACTGATTGGACTGAACCTGCAGTTTGAGGTCTTCAACCATCTGGGCTCTCTCCTTGGGTTCTTCAGCAGATGCGGCGGAAATTTTCTGAAGGTCCCTGGTGGTGGCGGACAAATTAATTGTGTCTGATAGGGTCTCTTCAGACTGTTTGCCCTGATCCGCCGGAGTATTAGCGCTCGCGGTGGTGTTGGTCTTGGCATTATTTGCAGCGTAACTTTGATTGATATACTGCTGTGTGGAATTAATTTTCATTTTAAACACCCTCCTGGGATTCCATGTTGGAATCAGCCACCTGGCGCGCCAGTTCCGTCATCCGTTCAACAACAAACCTGGAATCCTCCACGGATAAGGTCTGGACAACCTTGTGATTATTTGCATCAACCGAGGTATAAGTGAATTGATTTCTCCCTTTACTGAAATCAATCTTTTTCCCCAGCTCTTGCTCAATTTGATCAGTGATCTGGGTCTCATCCTTTTCATTGGGGCCTTCGGTGATAATCTTGTCAACAATGTTGCTTGCAACTTTATCTATAATGGCCTGACGTTTGCCTTCCGATGAGAGGCTGACACTGTCTGCAGAAACCTTGTTGGCATCGCTGAATTTATTTTTCCCCAGCAGTTTGCCTTGGCTGAATTGCCTTGAATACACTTTCAAGACATTTTGTATTTGGTATGAAGGTATCTGCATTTTTAATTTTCTCCTTAAACCCAATATCGGCTTGGTAAAATTAAAACTTTAGAAAAATGTTTAATCATCAAAATCCCCTTCAGGGCTTTTATTTACTGCGATTTTGGATGCCTTTTCAATAATTCTTTCCCGGGTCCATTCATTTTTTTGTTCAATTTTTTCCGCTTTGAAGCCGGGCGTGTGTGACTGGGTTTCAAAAATTTGTTTTTTTACCAGGTCCGCTGTATCTGTCGCGTTGAACACGTCGGTGAGCAGCGTAAATACAAAATCTTCAACGCCTTTGATCATCCGCTCCCGAATTGGTGCATCCTGGGCAGTCAGAATATTTTCAAAAGGAAGGTTCAGGTTTTTAAAATTCCCCTTTTGCCAGTTATTGGCTGCGGCAAACGCGCACATCTTTTCCCAGGTGGCCCGGGAGACCCCTTTGCCGGCCTCCTTGATGAATCTGCCCGATTCATCCATGATGGCATTGCCGAAATCATTAACCTTCACCCCCCAGGATATCATCTGAAGAGCCGTGGCAACATTGGCCTTTGTGGTTTTTGTTTTTTTTGCAATCTGGCGCAACCGATCGGAATTGTTCCCTGATGTGCCGTGCTGGGCTCCGGAGATCCCGTAGGGGGCAAGGGCTTCATGAATTTGCACAGTCAATGCGACATTGATGCCTGTATCGCTTTGCTCAATGCCGTGGGTGGTGCCGTTGTTCAGGGCGATCCAGTCAGGAAAAATGCCGTTGGCATTGAGCCCCTGAATAAGAAACAGCGCTTCTTCAGGGGTTGAGAGACCAAGTTTTCCTTTTATTTCACCAACTTCAGTTTCGAGGCCGGCCCATCCAGGCACAAAAGGATTTAATTCGAGATTGGCCAAAAGATTCTGGTCGTCGGACATGTGGGATGCGTCAATGGCAATAGAGGTAATGCCGGCATCAAATAAAGACCGGATTTCGGTTTTTGCCGGTTCAATATCTTCGGGTTTTTTTATTCCGAAATGGTCTGCATGTATGGCCACGGGTATGGTTATCCCCATTTCATTCATATACGCATCTGTCTGTCTCGCAATATTCCAAAGGCTTGTGGAACAATAGGCCCCGGTGCCTCCCTCGGAACGTGCAATTTCGATGATAACGGCAGCATTGGCACGCTGGGCTGCGGCAAGGGTTCCTTTGATGACAAAGGCGTTCCTGCCGTTGGCCGCGATGGTCATGCAGCCGCCTTTGGCGAGCATGGCACGGTCAATATATTTCCCGCTGACAATTAATGCTTTTGAATTGGGAAAGCATTTTTTCACATTGGGGGGTCTGCCGTAGTCAAGCAGTTTGCGGTATTCTTCGGATTGTGAATGGGTCATGATGGAATCCTCCCGTATGCTAAGTAGTATCTTGTATATTAAGAATGGTTAGGAATCATAAATTTTTTTTTACATTAAAATAACCTAAAATCAAGCTCAATAAAAGAAATGAACCTAATTTTAAATGAAAGCCTGTATAACCTACACAGAACCTACAATTTTTATTATAGGTTGAGCCGCGGTGAAAAACCTATATCAGCCCATGCCTGTTATTTGAAAAATTCATATAAGCTGCCACCGTATGGGGAATTCTTAGATGAATGAATGTTCATGTTTTTTTGATGGTGGGGATTAAAAACAGATTGATTTGGGCCCGATAAAAATTTTATGGTTTAATTATTTATAACTATCTATATATATTAATATAATATCTTGTGTTTGAATTTTGTTGCAAGGCTTGACATTTGCATGGATCTATTGTTAGCTTGCATGGATCAAATTTTAGGTGGATGATTCGTTATTCATTTAGGTAAGAGAAGGATTGCTCATTTGCAGAAACGTAAGTCCGATAAATATCATAATATTTTAAACAGTGCCGGAGCAGTGTTTGCAGAGCATGGTTTTTACAAAGCCACTATTTCACAGATTGCTGCCAGGGCAGGGGTGGCGGACGGCACGTTATACCTTTATTTCAAGAACAAAGACGATATCCTTTATCAGTACCTGAGCTTTAAAACAGATGTGGTGTTTGAAAAAATGAATGCTGCCGTGGCCAAAGGCACAGATGCGGAAAGCAAACTGAGAAATCTGATTCGCTGTCATCTTGAGGAGTTTCAAAGAGACAAAAACATGGCAATTATTTTCCAATCAGAGGTGAGATATCTTCGGGATATTGAGTCCCAGGTCAAGGATATCTCAAAGATGTACTTTGATCTTTTGTCCGATATTATAGAGCAGGGTCAGGTCGAGGGCACCATGCGTCAGGATCTCTTTGTGGGGCTTGTGAAACGATTTATCCTCGGGGCGGTGGAAGGTGTGATTTCCACATGGGTAAGCGCCGATGGCCGTTACGATCTTACGACCATGGCAGAACCCTTGGTGGACCTTTATATGACCGGCGTTCGAGGGGGGTAAAACCGGTCCCTATCAGAGATGATCTGACATTGTTTTTTCCTTTCCTGAATTTAAACAAAATTTTCAGCCCGGATATTTCCGGGGAGGGATCGTTGCGTTGACGTGAAATTTATGCTTTTTCCTTGACGCCAAACTTGATGTTTACTAAAGCACAATGAGCCTGAATTCATTACTCAAATATAAATGGAGGTAAGTTACGTATGTCTATGATTATTGCTCCGGCACACTATCTGTTGTTCGGCTTTTTTCCAACAGTGATTTTTTCGTTTTTTTTGCCGGTCATTGGTGTAGGTCTGTTTACCTACATCATCGCGCGAAGAATTGCGCCTCTGGTCCGGGCCAATCCGGACTATCGGTTTAACAATATTCCGGAACGGATTAAAAATCTGATTGTGGTCTGGTTAGGTCAGATCCGCCAGCCCAGATACATGCAGGCAGGTGTGCTGCACATCATTATATTTGCCGGTTTCTTAATTCTTTCCATCCGCTCCATCAGCCTTGTTATTATCGGCCTGTATGACGGCTTTGTGTTTCCCGGCTTGGGCGGTTTCCTGGGTGTCGTTTATAATTTCATTAAAGATTATGCAGCCACCGCCGTTCTTGTGGCCTGTATCATCGCGGCTTACCGCCGGGGCATAAAAAAGCCTGCCCGCTATGCCGTGCCTGAAAAATATGGTCACGACCATACTGCAGAAGCGGTGTTTGTTTTGGGCATCATCGCCACCCTGATGATTTCAGAAAGTATGTTTGAAGCGTCAGCTGTCGCTTACAACTATAAGTCCCTTGGTGAATCCCACTTCCTGGCACCTTTTTCCCTGGCCTGGGTTTTTTCAAAAACATTTCGGATGGCATCTTTGGAATTTCTCCAGGGCCTGCACATTTTTATGTATTATGTGCATGATTTTACCTTTTTCTTTTTTCTGTGCTTTTTGCCCATGGGCAAACATTTCCACGTCATCACCTCGATTTTCAACGTTTTTTTCATGCGGGTGAAAAAAGGCAATATCAAACCGGTTAAGTACGGTATTTCCGATGAGGAACTGGATGATCTGGCGTCCTTTGGCGTTAAAAAACTTGAGGATTTCACCTGGAAGCAGATGCTTGATTTTTACTCCTGTGCAGACTGCGGCCGCTGTTCCGATCAGTGTCCTGCCAATGCAGCCGGCCGTCCCTTGTCTCCGCGGTTTATCACCATCAAGGCCCGGGATCTTATTTTTAAGAACTATCCCATCAAGTCCGGTGTGATCTATAAATCCGACAAACTGCTGGTGGAGGAGATTTATACGGAGGATGAGATCTGGTCCTGTACCACCTGCG
>NZ_DDYV01000122.1:0-13329 GCF_002348205.1 Desulfobacter sp. UBA2225
GCGTCTAAGTTCAGAGGCGCTCTCGGGCTGGTTATCCTTGTTATTCAAAATGTATCCCTGGTACGGTAGGGTATGATGCGCATGTTGAACCATCTCCCTTCATCGGTTTGTACTTCGGTTTCAACGGGTGTCAAATACTGCAGGACCTTTTCCAGATCTCTAATCATGTTGTCGTATTTCAGGTTACTGGCAACATGCCGGATAGGTCGGCCGATATCTGTGGCAATGAGGTTGACTATCATCGTGGCTTCAGGTGTAAACCGCCGAACCTGCATGTTATTGTCCACAAAAAGATTGGCGATTTCCGTACTGTTCAGCAGGTTGCGCATGTCATCATGCGCTGCCGACAACTCTTCCACTTTGCCTTGAAGTTCGGCATTAACCGTTTGAAGCTCTTCGTTCAGCGACTGAAGTTCCTCCCTGGAGGAGTCCAGTTCCTCGTTGGTGGTGCAGCTCTTCGTTGGCCGACTGGATTTCCTCATTGGTTGATTTGAGCTCTTCATTTGACGATTCCAGCTCTTCGATAGTCGTCTGATGACTTTCCCTGGTTGTCTGCAGCTCCCGTTCCAATTCAGCAATGCGCGTTGATGCAAGCGAGGAGTCATCTTTACCGGCGTGGTCCCCTGTTTCGTACATGGATTCGGATTCGATATCCTCAAAAACCACAAGTAACCGTCCGGCAAGCTCATTGGGTTTCTTTAAAGGGCAAACATGCAGATCAATCAGTTGATAATCACCGTTGGTTTTTACAGACAGTCTTTTTTTGGTCACTTGAACAGCTGAGGATCTGGCAGCCCTCAGGGCGGCTGAGAGCTCTATGCGCACCCCCTCACGGGCCATATCCAGGATGTTGTTGGTGACAGGGCCGCTCGGTGTCTCAAGGTATTTACCGGTCCGGCCCTGTATATTTATGATGTCGCCATTGCTGTTCGTAAGAACGGCAGTTGGGGCAAACAACTCCAACACCACCTTTTGTGTCAGATAGCTGGTGTCGAACGCTTTGTTTTGAGGATTCGCAGCCGATGAATTCTGGGGAGGTTCCAGAACCAATGGACCCGTGGGAAAGTTGACGATCTGTCGTATGGCTTTAGGCACTTCCCGACGCCTGAAAATTCGCCATTTTTTATTGATGGTTTCGAACAGATCCGTTGCGCTTCCTATGGTTTCTGAAGATCCCAGCATAAGAACGCCCCCCGGGATCAGTGTATAGTGAAACAGGGGCAGCAGCTTTTTTTGTGCGTCCGTATTCAGGTAAATCAGCAGATTCCTGCAGCACATGAGGTTCAACCCGGAAAACGGCGGGTCCTTGATAACATTCTGGACGGAAAAGACCACACAATCGCGAATTTCCTTTCGTATACGGTAAAAATCTCCCTCTTGAATGAAGAAACGATTCACACGCTCCTCGCCCAGATCCGCTTTGATACTGCATGGGTAGACACCTTGACGGGCTTTGCTGATGGCCCGGTTGTCAATATCCGTACCAAATATTTGCAGGCTTATCCGGTTTGAAGTCTTGTCAATGACCTCTTTTAATGTAATGACCAAAGAATACACTTCCTCACCGGTTGAACATCCCGGAATCCAGGCTCTGAAGGTGGCGTCAGGCATCAGGGTCTCTAAAAGGTCCGGCAGGACATCTGTTTTCAGCACGTCAAAGGATTCCGGATCACGGAAAAAACTGGTCACACCAATCAACAGCTCTCGAAACAGGGCGTCTGTTTCGTCGGGATTTTCCCTTAAATAGCGCATATAATCTTCGTGACTGCTGATATGGTTCAGATTCATCCGGCGGCTGATGCACCTGAGAATTGTATTGCGCTTATAGGATGAAAAATCATGACCGACATGTGATCGGAGAATGGCATAAATTTTATGTATCCAGCCATCTTCCTTAACGGGAAGCTGAGCCGGGATATCCTGGGACTGCCGGGCAGCGTGTGAAAAATATCGGATGAGTTTTTCAGGCATGTCCGCCGGAGCCATGATCATATCAACAATTCCGGTATTGATTGCACTGCGGGGCATACCGTCATATCCGGCCGAGTCCTCGGATTGAACAAATACAAGCCCGTTATGAACTTTGATCTCTTTAATACCCAGCGTGCCGTCTGTGCCCATACCTGACAGCACAATTGCAGCTGCATTTTCTCCCTGATCCTGGGCAAGCGACCGGAAAAAGTAATCAATAGGCAGCAGGCCCCTCTTTGTTGTCATATCCAGAAGTTGAATTTTTCCGTTGTAAACTGAAATATCCTTATTAGGAGGAATGACATATGCCCCGTTCGGCTCAAGGGGCTCTTCATCTTTTGCGGCTGACACCGGAATTGATGTTGTTTTTTGAAGCAGTGCCGGCATAAGGCTCGGCTGGTTCGGGGTCATATGTACCAGAACAATAAAAGCCATTCCGCTGGTTGGCGGAACCTTTGTAAAAAATGCCTTTAATGCTTCCAATCCACCGGCGGACGCCCCCAATCCCACAACAGGAAATGATTTTAGTGCTGATTTTCTTTCAATACGGCCGGTTGCTTTTTTCCCCTGGGTTTCATGACTTTTTGATTTCGATTGCGACAATTGGGTTTTTATCCCTTTTTTTTTAGGCCCTGTAACCTACTTTTAGCACTTCACTATACCAAAATTATAGGACGACACAATATTTTTCCGGCCAGGGAAGTTTAAAATAAAAAGGGATCTCCTATCACGGATACGTTTGTCCGAACCCGAGAGCAGGAATCGCGCATCTACTCCTCCACTGTCCGATACCAGGCTATAGTTGCTCCGGAACCGGTTTGAATAATTGATCAAGGTGGGGCCGCACGAGTCAGAACTCCCTTCTTCCGGCCCGGGTCGTATTTACACCAATGTTGCGTACAGGCGATAATAATCTATTTAACAGCGATTTCAATCTGTTTTGGTTTTGATTTTTCTGTTTTCGGCAGGTGAAGCGTCAATACCCCACCCTCAAACTGGGCGTCAACCTGTTCTTCCGTAACATTGTCCGGCAGGGAAAAACTGCGCAGGAACTTACCGTAATGCCGCTCGATTCTGTGGTATTTAGTGTTTTTTTCCTCTTTTTCATGTTTCCGTTCACCGCTGATATTGAGTACACCGTTATCAATGGTGATCTTGATATCCTCCCGTTTGATTTCTGGGATCTCCACCTTGATGGTAAACTCCGAATCAGTCTCGGCAATGTCCGCACGGGGAGCCCAGTCCCCGGACGCTAAAAGTTCCTGGGTGCCGATTGAAGGTTGGTTCAAATGCGTAAGGTACTTGCTGAAAATATTATCGATTTCCCGAAACCGGTCCCATTTGGTCAATTTCATATCTTGTCTCCTTTTTTTTAAGCTGTTTTCCTCACAACTCACATCTTTCATTGTTTGTTGTGTCCGTCAGGACATGGTCGTTATTTAAAAACAATATTCAAACAATCGAAAGGTGAGTTCTCCATTTCAGTTTTTTTTCGTTCACTGATATCAATGACTACAGTACGGTATTGTTCCGGTTTTTTAGATCTGTCCGTCATCAGGATCGTTTCCAACTGCACATCAAAAGGAATGCTATCCTTTTTTTTCATCCGCAGTTCACAGATCTGTCGTGTTTTTAAAGTGTCGAGGTCTTTCAAATGCTGGTAGTAGATAATATGGTCTTCTAAAACAATATAATCGGTTATGTGTTTATCCAGAAGAGATGACCTTTCCATCGACAGCATATCTGAAAGGGTCAGATTGGCATTCATTATAATTCCCGTTAAATCAATGGTAAAATCACCAACCGGTGTTGTGTCATAGAGTCGCGTATAGTATATCTTTGATGTCATAAGCTCCAGTTGGGATCGGAGTAGTTCTTTATTCTGCATCTCCAGTTCAATTCTCAGAGTTTGGAGATTCTGAATGAGTTTAAGCCTGTCTTCTGAATCAGCAAGTGGCGTGGCAAAATTCGGACTCGTCATTAATAATTCTTCTTTCAACGATAATTGGTTGAAATTTTTAACGCTTTTGCGGCAAGGTCATCCGGCTTCTAACCAGGCATATGACGTGCGATGCGGGTTCTTGAAGAGTGTTTCATGTTTTTCCCTCTGTTACGAAATTAAACCAAGAAATAATCGGGTGTATTCTTTGAACCCTTTTTGCTTGTCCTGCATGTGCATGCAGTTAATCGCCAGAGGTGTCGTAGACGCAGACTTCCATGCTTTTATAGGCCTTGCATTTTTACGAGTAAAAATGGCTGTTTTAACGAGAAAATTGATGTCTCCGATAACCGGTTGAAAATAAATAAAACCAGCTTTGACAGCAACGTGCATTTTCAATCCCTGCGTTTTTACCATTTCCCATGCGATGTGAGGGGTTAGATAATAATTGATATTTTTATTTAAAAATTGAATCTGGTGGTTTTCAATTCCATTTAGTTGAAAGCTTTCAATCATTACATCCTGTCCCAAAATTGGATCAAAGCCAGCCATACCGCCTTTTTGCGGCGAATCCGGATTATTGGGAACCACCTCCATCAACATATTATAATGCTCATTATTTTTTTTCAGTGCCAGTGCCAGTGCTTCATGGTCAATAGAGCCGGTTAAATAATCAAGATCTTCGATATTATAAGATATCTTGATTTCCATATTCTTTAATATATCGCCAAATTGATCACAGGTCAGATAGTTGCGGTTTTGGTTTTCCGTGATGTGGAAAATCTGGTTAAACATGGTTTGTTCAATGGCGATGTGACCATGATTATGCAGGCGTTTGGGTGTATGACGGTCATAAAAGACTTCTTTGTTTTTCAGATTGATTCCATGATACGATTCCTGAATCATGAACAAAACATTCTGTCTTGCAAACCCATAAAATTTATTAGTGATGAACTCATCAATGATGATGTCTGCCGTGGATTCATTTAAAACGATCAGCATGGTTTGTTTTGAAAGAACTTCCTGGGGGTCATACCCAAAACGTTTTGACAACCTATAAATATCATAGGCGTATTGGAGCATATGCCTAACCCCCAGCGACAGGGGCAAAAGGTCCAATGGATTACAACAAGGATACATCCGGATAAGGCTTTCTGAAGTCATGGTGCCTTCGCCTTTTTCCTGGTTGATGAGTGCAGCGATCTTATCAATCGAGAGATCTTTTTGCACATTGATTAAGAATTTTGTTCCTAATTTTAATCGTGTCGCCTCACCGGCTGCGAAATGTTCAGCAAAGACCTTACCCTCTATGAGACATTTAATCGCTTTGATATAATCCCCTTTAGTGAGTGTTTTATCATCCAGCTCAATAAGATTCTTTGGATTCTCCAATGCGTCGATATGCTCATAAGCATTGATATTGGCAAGATCATTTTCAAAGTCAGGTATATTATCGTAATCCTTGAGCTTATAACTTGCAGTTTCAAGACAACTATCTATATAACTTAAATGATCCGGAAACAGAGAAAAATATACGTTGGATCTATCTAACACCAATTGATTCATTATTACTCCTTCTGTCTTTTTTGTGAAAAAGTCCGGGTAAGTTATTCAGGTCTTTCAAGCTTTGTTGTGGGCTCTGGCTGGCAGTTGATATGTCAGGCATAGCCCATGGCTGTTTAAAAAATTATGAGATATTGAGTCTTCAAAAATCATTCAAAATGTGGAGTTTCGTATGTAACAGGCTTTCAGTGTCTACAAGAAAAAGGTTCGTCTGCAAATTTTTCCATAAATAAAAAAATAGGGGAATTTTAATTACAAGTCAACACGATGGAAAGCCATAAAAAAACACATAAATAGACTATTAAAAATAGGGGATTCTTCGAAAGCAACAGGAAGGTACCACCAACATTCGTGCAACCAAGGGTCTTTTCATGTAGTCATGTCGTACGAATAAGCTGCCTGCGATATCTCCTTTTAAATTAGGACAACTGTATAATATCTTTTGCTGTCCTCATAAGTTTGGTATAGTGAAGCACTAATAAAACAGGTCACAGTCCCCAAAAAGACAAATTGATCTTACGTGTTCAAGACTTTAACAATAGGTGTTGTAATGGAAAATACAAATAATACTGAAAAAATAGTATCTTCTTATTATTCAACAGAGATAACAGAGCAAGTATCTTTCGGGACTTCGGGACATCGAGGCTCATCATTAAACGGTACGTTTAATGAGAAACATATACTATCTATTTCTCAGGCGCTTTGTGATTATCGTAAAAAAAATAAAATCTCAGGCCCCCTGTTTTTAGGTTATGATACTCACGCGCTTTCCTTACCGGCTTTTAAAACCGCACTGGAAGTTTTTGCTGCAAACGATGTGGATGTTTTCATTCACGCAAATTCTGAATATACGCCAACCCCGGTCATTTCGTTTATGATTCTGGAGTACAACCGGACCAATAAAAAGGCGCTTGCAGATGGTGTTATTATTACGCCATCTCATAATCCACCGGAAGACGGAGGATTTAAATATAATCCACCTCATGGGGGGCCTGCCGATATTGAAATAACAGATTTCATTGAAAAAAGAGCAAACCAGCTGATAAATTCCAAGAATTCCGGGATTAAAAGGATTGCTTACGAAAAAGCGTATTCAGCTTCGTCTACGCATGAAAGGGATTTTATCGCCCCTTATGTAGATGCTTTATCGAATGTGATAGACACGGAAACGATTCATCAATCAAAAATCAAAATCGGCATAGATCCGATGGGGGGGGCGGGTGTAAATTTTTGGAATCCTATTGCTGATAAATATGGATTTGATATTAATGTTGTTAATTCAAAAATTGATAAAACTTTCAGCTTCATGCCCCCGGACCATGATGGAAAAATAAGAATGGATTGCTCCTCACCTCATGCCATGGCAAACCTAATCAAGCTTGCAGAAAAATACGATATTGCATGGGGAAATGATCCGGATTTTGACAGACATGGCATTGTGTGTCCGGATGGTTTAATGAATCCTAACCATTATTTATCCGTGGCCATTTGGTACCTGCTTCAAAACAGGCCTTTATGGGGAAATAACCTTAGCATCGGAAAAACCTTAGTCAGCAGCAGCATGATTGATAAAGTGGTTATGGGATTCAATAAGGCGATCTTTGAAACGCCTGTTGGATTCAAATGGTTTGTGAGCGGTTTGATGGAAGGAAAAATCGCCTTTTGTGGTGAAGAGAGTGCCGGCGCAACTTTTTTAAGAAAAAATGGCGCTGTTTGGACGACAGATAAAGATGGGTTTGTTTTGGCATTACTTGCTGCTGAGATTCTGGCGAAAACCGGGCAAACGCCATCCGAAATTTATAGAGAGACATTGGTATCTGAATTTGGAAATCCTTATTATAGAAGGGTTGACGGACCTATAACAAATGAGCAAAAAACAATACTGTCACAAACATCACCGGATTCAATAAAGGCGACATCGTTGGCAGGGTTATCAATCGTTAACATTCAGACAAAAGCCACGGGAAATAATAGCCCCATAGGCGGTGTAAAAGTCAATCTGTCGGATGGGTCATGGTTTGCTATCAGACCCTCGGGAACTGAACCGAAAATGAAACTCTATATAGAAAGCTTTGGTGGCGAGGATCTATGGAAAAAAATTCATGATGAAGCCCTTCATCTAATATTCCGCATTTAAAATGTGCCTATGATGAAATCCTTATTATGTTGCATATTTTTTTGCTTGGTTGCCGTGACCGGCTCTGCCCAGGAACGTTTCAGTAAATGCACGTCAGAGCTTTCCTTATCTGAGAAGAATACAAAAAGCCTTTCTGTGTCCCTGGCAGGAATCGGAGTGATTACGATTTGGGGCGCTTTAAAATGGGATTATTTTTCTCAATCACCTCACGCAGGTTCCGAAGGATGGTTTGCAAATACAACCAAAGAGGGAGGGGCGGATAAACTGGGACATCTTTATTCAAGTTATGTGATCTCTCACGCGCTGTCATCTTTATATGAAAACTGGTGTTTTGAAAAAGAGAATGCCGCATTATACGGCTCGCTTTCATCATTTGCCATCATGGGGTATATGGAGGTTGGGGACTCTTTCAGCGAATATGGATTTTCCTATGAAGATATGATTGCAAATTTTCTGGGATGCGCTGCCGGATATTTATTGTATAAATATCCTGATCTTGCCGGCAAATTCAGTTTAAGATGGGAATATGGATTTAAACCTAACGGCACAGATTTTTTAACAGATTATGACAATTCAAAATATCTGCTTGCAGTAAAACTTAACGGATTTGAGTCGGTAAATAAAACGTTTTTAAAACATTTTGAATTGCATATGGGGTATTATGCCCGCGGTTTTTCAGATGATAAAGACAAAAAAGAACGAAATTTTTATCTTGGTATCGGCCTGAATTTGACGGATTTATTTCGCCGATATTCCTGGAAAAAAACAGCAGTTGTTCTGGATTATATTCAGATACCGGGGACTTATCTTCAATATAAACATGATTTCAATGAAAATTAGTCAGGTTTGAACGGGGGGTTAACCGCAGTCGTCCCGGTTGACGGTACAGGTATTGAGGACCTGGTCGCCATGGGAGGTGTCGCGGTATATGGTGATCCCTTTGAGCCCCATGGCGTGAGCGTTGAGGAAGACCTGCCGGACATCTTCCCGGGTCGCGGAGCCCGGCAGATTGACGGTTTTGGAAACCGCATTGTCCGTGTGGCGCTGAAATGCGGCCTGGACCTTTAGGTGCCACTCGGGGGCCACATCCCAGGCGCTCTGGAACACCTCTTTGGGGATCGGTTTTTGATCCTTTTGATAGCGGGCATAAATGGGATGGATGTCATCGTAAAGAATCCCGTTGATACGCCGCCGACCCCTGAAGGCAAAGACGGGTTCAATGCCGCTGCTGACACCGGCAATCAGGCTGATGCTCCCTGTCGGGGCCACGGTGGTCAGCGTGGCATTGCGCCGCAGGCGGAGGCCCCGTTTGGGAAAGATGCTGTTGTCAAAACAGGGAAAATTGCCGCGCACCAGTGCCAGTGACGCAGATTCCGCTTCGGCACTGCGTTGAATCCGCGACATGATCCGGCCGGCCACGGCAACAGCCCTGTCACTCTGGTACGGGATATTCAGCAGGATCAGCATGTCGGCAAAGCCCATGACGCCCAGTCCGATCTTACGGGTGCTGCGGCTCGCCTCTTCGATCTGCCGCAGCGGATAGTGGTTGATTTCGATGACGTTGTCCAGGAAATGGACGGCCGTCCGGGCCAGTCTGTCAAGTTCGTCAAAGTTGATTTCTTTGTTTTCAACCACCTTGGTCAGGTTGATGGAGCCGAGGGTGCAGGATTCATAGGGCAGCAGGGGTTGTTCACCGCAGGGGTTGGTGGCGCAAATCCGCCCCATCCCGGGGAGGGGATTGTCCCGGTTGATACGATCGATGAAAAGGAGACCCGGATCACCGGTCTGCCAGGCTGAAGAGGCCATGCGCTCGAATATCTCTTCTGCGTTTCTACGCCCCACCGCCTTGCCGGTTCCGGGGTGAACCAGCGGGTAGTCCCGGCCGCTGTTAAGGCACTCCATAAACTGGTCATCCACGGCAACGGAGAGATTGAAATGGCGTAACTCTCCCCTTGTCTGCTTTGCGTTGATAAAGGCTTCAATATCCGGATGGCTGATCTCCAGGACCGCCATATTTGCAGCCGGCCGACGACGGTTCTGATTCGTCCGACCGGCTGCCGTATCCAACTGCCGGATAAAGGCGACCGGCCCTTCAGCTTCCCCGCAAGCCTGGAGAATGGTATCCCCCCGGGGCCGCAGCCGGCTGAACGAAAAGCCGATACCCCCGCAGGCTTCGTGGATGATGGTCGCCTCTTTCATGGTTTGACACATGGCTTCGGGCCGGTCTTCCACCGGGAGTACAAAACAGGCGGCCAGCTGGCCCAGGGCAGTGCCCGCGTTCATCAGGCAGGGGGAGTTGGGCAGGAAGGCAAGGGATGCCAGAACCGCTTCAAAGCGCTCTGTGGTTTTGGACAGATCCGCACCGGTGTCGAACAACCGGTCTGCCCGGGCCACCGATGCGGCGACCCTGTGAAACATATCTGCGGGTCTCTCGATGAGATCCCCCCGACAATTACGGGCCAGGTAGCGGTTTTTGATGACAGTCCAGGCCAGGGCTGACAAAGTGGGACATTCCTTTTCCATATGGGTGTTTTCCATATCCGGATCTCCATGCGCTGTCTTAGCGCTTGTTTGATAATTGATAAATCGGCTCTATCTTTTCGTCAAGGCCGTGGTTCATCTCAGGTCCAAATCATAAACAAAGCAAAATGGGCAAGTTATTTAAGACCGGTTCCTAAACAGAGCCCCATTTTTTGTCAACGGGTATACTTTTTTTCTTGTCATCCTGGCAACAGTCAGGATAATCTCCTATACTTTAGAGTATTTCAAGTTTTTTCGTGGCAGGTGAATTGGCCTATTGGAGGCCAGGCATTTGCCGTAAAATTTATTCTTTTAAAGGAGGACGTACAATCATGAAAAAAATTTTAAAATTTGTTGTAATTGTTGGCTGTTTTTTAGCGCTAACAGGTGCCCCTGTTCTTGCCAGTGGCGGCGGCAAAACAGCCAAACCAAGTCCGGATGAAGCAATCGCCATGCTGAAAGCAGGGAATGAGCGTTTTGTAACCGGTAAAACCATTCAGCCGCATACGGATGCTGCCCGCCTTGCGCTTGCCGGTAAAGAAGATCAGGGAGATCACGCCTATGCAACCGTAATCACCTGCTCCGACTCCAGAGTTCCGGTTGAAATCCTGTTTGATGCCGGTATTATGGATATTTTTGTTATTCGTGTTGCCGGTAATGTTCTGGATGTTGATGAGATAGGGTCTGTTGAATATGGCCTTGCCCATGTAAACACCCCGGTATTTGTCGTGCTTGGACATACGCAATGTGGCGCAGTCACGGCAGTGACAAAGGCTGTCCAGGGTCACGGTCATCCATTGGAAAGAAATATCCCCCCTCTGGTTGATAACATTATCCCCGCAGTGAAAAAAGCGATTGAAGACAATCCAGATGCCCATGGTGCGGATGTAATGCCTTATGCCATTGAGGAAAATATCTGGCAGGGCATTGAGGATCTGTTCATGGCAAGCCCTTCTTCCCGGAATCTCGTGAATGCGGGGAAAGCCAAAGTTGTGGGCGCGATCTATGACGTATCAAACGGAAAAATCAATTGGCTGCCCGAAGCAAGAACTATTGAAATCCTAAAAAAAGTTGAGGCGAATCCTAAAAGAGCCATGGAAGCAATGGCAGAATAATTTTGCCTTAAAATTAAATACAAAACAAGACCAAACGTTTGGACGTAAAAGTCGAAAGAAACCGTTTGAATCAAACGAGATTCAACGCTTCCTTTTCTAAAAGTCGGGAAGAAGAACTTCCCATTATCCTTCACTTTACAAAAACGCATTGGAGGAATCCGTGAAAATTAAAGACTGGTTTGAAAACTGGGGCATTACCGGGCTGAAGATCAGTGCCGGGTTCATGCAGATGGAATGGCAGCCGAGGCCCGAAGAGGAGCAGGCTGCCTGGGAACTTTACATCGAACTGATCACCCGGGTGGCCACCCAGCCCCTTGGCAAGGACCAGGGGGATGAGGCGGCTGCCTTGAGTTCTATTTTTTCTCTGTTCCAAGTAACCCGGGAACTGCTTAAACAGAAAGGGCGCAAGGCAGAGGTTTTTTCCAAGATTGCCGTGGTCATCCTGAATCAGAAAATTCGGCCCTTTACGGCCAAATGGCACAAGCGGATAACGGACAATCTGCTGGAAAATCCAGAGGAAAAAGCGTCTTTCCGCAAAGAACTGGAGCAGATCCAGAACGTGCTCCGGGGATATGCGGCCATGCTGGCTAAAGTGGCCGGGGTGGAGGATTTCCAGAAGCTCGATCAGGGGCCTTTGCAGGAGCTGTAAAAGATGAACGGCAACGAAACAAGGCGAAAAATATACGTTTCATATTGCAGAAAAGACGGGTACGCAGAAAGATTGATTGATGCCCTGATAAAAACGGCGTCCGACATGGGATGCAGCATCTGTTATGATGATAACTCGCTGCCGTTAGGAGCGTCTATCACAAAATTCATGGCTGAGGTCAGCGAGGCGGATCGAATCGTTTTTCTTTTGTCTCAAAATTATTTTCAATCCAGATCCTGCATGAATGAATTGTTATTGGCTTATAAAAAACAGGCCAGTGAGCTTCAGCCGGCAGTGGTGACGCTGGATAAATTTTTACCCGGTGCTGAACAGGAACAAAAACTGGTCACCTGGTGGCAAGAACAAAGTTCTCAAAACAATGGAGAAGAAAAAGATGCTGTCGATCTGACGACCTGCGGTGAAAATGCCGAGACTATTCCTGTGATCCTGGCTTGGCTGTTTGGAAAGTATAACCCCGAATTTAAGTACCGGGACCGCCTGGTCCTTGTGCAGGATGACAAAAAAAACTGTGATCAGAGAGCCGTAGAAATAATCAAATGGCTGAATAAAGAGATAGAACCGGTCCGGTATAATCACCGGGCAGCCGTCGGTCGGCGGGTTGCCATTAAGGACGCTTTAAAATCTTTGTTAAAGAAAAGTGATTTTTATCCATTAAAAAAGAATTTAGTCAGGAGCGGAACGTTTTCAGATGGAGAAGAAGACCTGATACACGGTCTTGCATCAATGAAAAATGGTGCGGCGTTGCTGGCCTCCATGAAAAGTGTCACTAAATTCCTTGATCGGATAATTTCCGGGGATTTTTCTTTTAAAGAGCGGTTTAAGGAAAGCATAGGAGAATTGACCGGGTTGTTTTTGATCGCTGCAGTGGACGATCGAAAACTGCACCGGCTTATCCATGAACTGAATGGTTGCGGTGATGGGGCCAGAAATGCGTTCAGCCGGGAATATAGTGATTTTTATCAGATCCTGGTCTCCGCCCTGTTCAACAAGTCGGCGGTGTATGCAATCGAAAACGATCAAGTAGTAGGAGAGGGGGAAATAAAACTGATTGAAACGGGAATGGATGAAAACGCATTTGAAAAATTTATGTCCGACGAGGTCGGATATATGACCACCTTTGCACCACTAACAGAAAAAGTTCTGGAAATATCCCGGAGGGGGAAATTCAATAATCCGCTGGTGGGGGATGACGAAAAAAAACGGCGGCGGATTAACAAAATAATGGCGGAATTGGGAAAATTTTACATTACCGTTGAAAAAGAGAAGATGAATAAGGATTTTGGTGGTGAGAAAGTGTTCAACAAAATCGGAAAACAATTCCCGGCCCTGGTTCAGATCTTGACGGATGAGCAGAAACCGGAAGATATCCTGGCGTTGTTTATCCCCGGCTTTGAAGAATTAGAAACCGATATTC
>NZ_DDYV01000280.1:0-7480 GCF_002348205.1 Desulfobacter sp. UBA2225
TGGTGCAGAAGCGGCTGCGCTGGGCTAAAAATCCAATGCCCAGGCCCACCACAAGGGAAATCAGCAAAGGGGCGTGCATGGCCCCGGGCCCTTTAAGGCTGTAAAACAGCACGCCGCTTTTATCCTCCCCCGGCACCTGGGGATAGATAAACATCAGACTCAAAAGACCGAGCATCACCAGGGGCAGCATCCATCCGGCACCTGTATGGGTGGCCTGGGAGCGTCCCAGGTTATACCCGTTTTTCAGGAACATGACCCCGATCCAGACCCCGAAGCCCAAGCCCAGAAGTCCCAGAACGGCATTCAGGTCGCCGCCGGCCAGGCGAAGCACGGCCCGCCAGGGACACCCCAGAAAAACAAGGGCACCGATCATGGCAAAAACACCCAGGAGAAAACGAACGATGGGCGCTGATCCGCACCTTGGTTTAAACTCCTTGAAGCTGTAGGCAGCAACCAGGGAACCCAGCACAAATCCGATAATTTCAGGACGGATGTACTGGACAACGTCAGCTCTGTGCAGCCCAATGGCTCCAGCGATATCCCGTTCAAAACAGGCAACGCAGATTCCCATATTTCCCGGATTCCCAAGTTTCTGTAAAACAGCGGCAAGAATTCCGATCACAGCGCCGACAAAAATGATGCCGACGCGGGTGGAAAAAAAATTTTTAGCCATGGCCCGGCTACCTCCTATACATTTCATTATTCATAACGCTCAATGATCTAACAACAAGGTCCACACAACACAAAACGGTTACACATCGACCGTTTTTTGCCATCCATGACAATTTTTATCCAATTGATTATGGCAATAGAAATTTTAAATCTTGATTTAAAATTTAAATATCTGCTGAAAATATTTCAAGTCTGCCCGTTTTATGTTATCCGGGAAAAAAGGAAAGAGGACCGACCGAACAAAAACAAAGGAAGACAAATGGAAAAAGCCTCCAAATACTGCCCGTCATGCGGCGGAAAACTTGTTATCAGACGTGCCTGCCCCCATGTTATCATACGCTGCGCCGCCTGCGGCAAAAACTACCCCCAGGATAAATACAAAGAACTGATAGATGATTACTGGGAGGAAAAGCTGGCCCATATACCGGTAAACCGTCTTTAAAAAAAAGCCTGTTTAAAAATTAAAGCATCGAAGCGAAATCCCATGATAACAACAAAAAATGATACATGTAATCACGTCTTTACAAATTTTGACAGATTGTGATAGTTTAGGAAACTTTCAGACCGAATACGGCCGACGCCCGATCCGCCGTGGGTTTTCATGAATGGGTATTTGCCTCGCCTGAAAGCAAAATGACAACGGATACAACAATTTGTTCTTAAATATTAAGATTATTTGGAGGTGTTATTTTGAAAAACGCCAATTGCCCTAAATGTGGTTCCGGTGAAGTCTATTCAGGCGCTGATCTGATTGTGAAAGACGGACCAATCGCCAGTATCCTGAAAGGCGGCCCTTTTGCCAGCAATTCAATTCCCATAAGCCTTTCAAGCATGGCTCCTATTGATAACTACGTTTGTGTCAACTGCGGCTATGTTGAACATTATATCTCCGACCGATCAAAACTGAAAGAGATCGCAAAAAAATGGAATAAAGCCTCCGAAAACAAATCGGACAACGATTCTGACGAGTGATTGTTTTGAGACTCTGCCTGAACGTTAAGCTGTTCTGGCGGCTTGTGTGTATCCTCCGGGTCTTAGTCTGGTATGGAATCAAAGATGTGACCGGTCGTATTGCCGGGGTTGCGTTCAAGGTCCCCGGAACTCCGGAAAAGAACAGGGATACTGCTGCAACAGAATTTCCGTCCCCCAGGATGATCCGCCTCTGCATGGAGCAGCTCGGTCCCAGCTTTATCAAGCTGGGACAGCTGTTGAGCACCCGAGATGATATTCTGCCTTTTGAATACGTAAATGAATTCAAAAGACTACAGGATCAGGTAAAACCCCTCCCCTTATCTGCGATTTCCAATGTGGTGGAGAGGGAATTAGGCAAACCCCCGGCAGGCCTGTTTGACCGCTTCAACTCCGAATCCATTGCAGCAGCGTCCGTAGCCCAGGTTCACGAGGCCCGGCTTTTTTCAGGAGAGAGGGTTGCGGTCAAGGTTATTCGACCTGATATCCTTCCCGTTATTCGAAAAGACATCCGGCTGATGTATTATCTTGCCCGGATGATAGAGAATCGTTCTGAACGCGGCAGAATGCTCGGTGTCGTGAATCTTGTCAAAGAATTTGAACGGACCATTTTCAAAGAACTGGATATGTTTACGGAAGCCGGTAATATTGAACGATTCAGAACGAATTTCAAGCATACGCGCGAAATGCATATCTGCAAAGTCTATCGTGAATACACAAGCCGGTCAGTCCTGGTGATGGAGTATATCGATGGTATCAAGGTCGATCAGGTAGAGGCCATCAAAGCTGCCGGCATAGACCCCGGTGAAATAGCGCTTATAGGCCTTCGATCCTTTTCCCGACAGCTCATGGAATTCGGTTTCTTCCACGCTGATCCCCACCCGGGAAACACCATTGTCATGGCAGATGGCCGGGTCAGCATTATCGATTTCGGGCTGATGGGTTACGTGGATGATGAAATGATGAAAGAACTTGCCAATATTTGCCTTGGCTTTGCAGATCACGATTATGATTTGGTTATGGATGCCTTGAAAGAGATGGGTCTTTTGAACGAGAAACAGATTTGCCTCAAGGAATTCAAAGCCGACCTGAAGGATGTCAGTGAACCTTTTTATGGCCGCCCTCTTCCCTCGATCTCGGTCAAAGAGGTCTATGACAAGGTAATACAGATAGTACTCAAGCACCGGATCACAATGCCGAGAAATCTCCTGCTGATTTTCAAGACCTTTGTTCAAAACGAAGCCATTGGAAAAAAACTCGGCAGCACGTCAAGCATTCTTCAAGTTGCCAGGCCATATGCCGAAAACCTGCTAAAGCAGAATTTAAAACCGGACCAACTCTTCAAACGATTCAATGCAGACGCCCGGAAAATGGCAGGTCATCTTCAATCCATGCCGGAAAGCATTAGCGGAATTATTGCCAATGCAGCCGCCAACAACCTTTCCATGGAAATTCGACATACAACCTCGTTCAAGATACAGCAAACCATGGAAAAGTTGATCAACCGGCTGATTGTGGGTATTGTAATCGCTGCTTCAACCATTTCGGCTGCCCTGATTCTTAATTCTTCCCAGAAGCTTTTGGACATCGACTTTGGGTTTGCCGGATTTCCCGAAATATCGCTAACCGGCCTTCTCGGTGTTACAGGGTATGTCATCGCAACGTTTCTCGGACTCTGGTTGATAATTTCAATCCTTCGCTCGGGACGCCTGTAACACTTTTTACCCTCATAAAATCCCCTCCAAAAGGAGTTTCGCCCTGGAAGATGCCTTCTACAAGTTTGTTATATCGGGATACAATCCAATGCCGGCAGATAAGCGATTTTTGAAACGTACAAAAAATATTTTCATTTTTTTCGGCAAATGCTATGACAATTATATTTTTAACATCTCTATCAAACGAACCCGGACAAGAGAATGACTTTAAATTTTGATAAATGGTACAATCGAAAAAAACGACTTGAGCAGTTGGAAACTCATGTATCAGAAACCCGGACGGCAAGATTCGGGTTTACCACCTATGCCGAATCAGAAAAGCGTCACCGGGTTAACCGGCATTTCAATTCCATTGCCACACAATACGACTTTATGAATACCATTTTGAGTGGCGGAATTCATTATGTATGGAAACGAAGGGCCGTTGAAACACTCATGATCAAACCGAATCAAAAAATTTTGGATGTCTGCGGAGGAACGGGTGATATAGCCAGGTTGTCCGCTTCGAGAACAGGCAAAAAGGGTATGTCGGTTGTGTATGATATGAACCGGAAAATGATCGAACAAGGAAAAAAAAAATCCATCAAAGGGGTAACCTTTGTTCAAGGGGATGCTGAATCCATCTCTTTTCCTGATGGTTCGTTTGATGCTGTTTCCATTGGCTTTGGAATTCGAAA
Source organism: Desulfobacter sp. UBA2225 (assembly GCF_002348205.1). Lineage (NCBI taxonomy): Bacteria > Pseudomonadati > Thermodesulfobacteriota > Desulfobacteria > Desulfobacterales > Desulfobacteraceae > Desulfobacter > Desulfobacter sp. UBA2225. The sequence goes on from NZ_DDYV01000280.1 coordinate 4,034, forward strand.
CGTCACCCATCTTGAAACCGGTTTCAAGGAGATCTTCCGTGTGTTGAAAAAAGGCGGTGCCATGTGTTGCCTGGAATTTTCAAAACCTGACAACCCTTTCTTTAGATATCTTTACGATCTGTATTCATTCAAAATAATGCCGTTGATAGGGGGACTGATCACCGGTTCAACAGAAGCGTATACGGCATTTCCAGAATCCATACGCGCGTTTCCACTCCCCGGGGAGTTAAGCCTGATTTTACAAAATATCGGTTTTAAGGATATCAAAGTTACGAAGTTGACAAACGGCATTGCAGTGATTCATTCAGCAAGGAAATAAAGATATATAAAAACATATCAGCACCGTTTCGATAAAAGGACGCATAATGGACAGGCGAACATTTCTTAAAACGGCCGGAATCGGAAGCATTTCTGTTGCCTATGGCTGCAAGTCAGACTATGACAAAAATATTTTTTCACTGGTAACGGCCCCGAAAGATTTTGTAACAGGGGAAGCGGTCTGGTATGCCTCCACGTGCATGGAATGCCCTGCAGGATGCGGTATCCTTGCAAAAAACCGTGAGGGCCGGGTTATTAAGCTGGAAGGAAATCCCGCCCATCCGGTGAACCGTGGACGACTGTGCATCCGGGGCCAGGCGGCTCTACAGTCTGTTTATGATCCGGACAGACTGATGATGCCGCAACTCAAAACAGGCCGGACATTTCAACCGATCTCTTATAATCAAGCCTTTAACATTCTTAAAAATCGGATGCACGCCGCATCAGAAAAGGGAAGCAACCGCGTCAAAATGTTGACCGGCATAACATCAGTACCCCTTTCCGCCCTGTTTGCAACCACCCTGGAGGCATTTGGCGCAAAACCCGCAGCCGAGTACGAACCATACTCCCACGATGCCTTGAGAGCCGCCCACCAAGCCCTGTTTTCAAAGCCCATGCTTCCCTCTTTTCATATGGAAAACGCAGATTTCATTCTGGGATTTGGCGCGGATTTCGTAGAAACCTGGCTGTCACCGGTTGAATATATCCGCAAATTCAAATCCATGCACACCTCTAAAGACGGTAAAAAGGGGACATTCGTCCATGTTGGTCCCTACATGTCTCTGACGGCCGCCAATGCAGACAAATTTTTCCCGGTTACGGCGGGAACGGAATATATGGTGGCTTTGGGGGTCATCCGCCACATTTTGAAAACCAGAACAATAGATCATCTGCCTGAGCCTTTTTTAAAAGAACTTACGGCTGTTGTCAGGCCATATCAGCCTGACATCGTTGAAAAAAATACCGGATTTCCGGAAGCGGATCAAAACCGTTTGGCCCAATCCCTGCTCGCATCCCACCGCCCCCTGGTTTTAGGATCAACAGGCACCACAACGGCAGACGCCTCTTTTGCCCTGGAAATGGCCGTGATCCTCATGAATCTTGTGCTGGACAAGGATCTTTCTCTGTATGATTTTGAACAAAGGCACGCCCTTGAAAAAGTCATGACAGCAAAAGAAACCGCCAAATTCTTCAAAACGGTCGTCACAGAACCCACGGAACTCCTATTGTTTTATAATACCAACCCCCTGTTTACGTTTCCAGAAAACGCTGATTTAACGGATATTTTTAATCGTAAAGAGATCTTCAAGGTCAGTTTCTCAACTGTCATGGATGAGACGTCCAAAAACGCAGACCTTATTTTCCCGGTGCAGCTGCCGCTTGAAACCTGGGACAGTTATGAAAGCAACACCGCATGCATCTCAACCCTCCAGCCCGCCATGGGACGGCTCACCAAGGCCCCCTCCATGGGCGATGTGTTCCTCGACCTGTCAGACAAAGACCGGCAGTTTGATGACTACTATGGATATCTTGCCGATTACCTGTATACGAATATGCCTGAAAAGAGCAAAGCCCATTTCATGCAAACAATTCAATCCGGCGGGATATTTCATTCCAGCAGCACATCCGGGGCCGGGAGCCCCCCCCTTGACCCGGAATCCATCAAGGCACTTAAAAAAGCACTTCACGCCATCGAACTGTTTGAAGAACCAAAATTGAATTTTTTGGCGGTTCCGTCACTTCGGCTCTATGACGGCCGGGGGGGCAATAAGTCCTGGCTTAATGAAATCCCCGATCCCGTGACCAGTATTGCCTGGGAAACCATGCTCATGATTCACCCTGCAACCCTTGAAGAACGTGGATTCGCACACGGGGATATCCTGACCATTGAAGCAGGCGACCGCGCCATCACAGCACCGGTCTATTCCTACCCGGGAGTTGCCTTAGGAGTGATGGTCATGCAGATAGGCCAGGGTCATAATGCCTGCGGCCGGTATGCCCAAGGATTCGGCAGCAACCCGGTTGATCTTTTGTCGGGAAACCTTGAGACCTCTGATTTTCTCTCCTATCTAATCACCCCCACTTCGGTTAAACGGACCGGCAAAGTTGAAGCACTTCCCCAGACAGATGGCAGCCGGTCCCAGTACAAACGAAAAATTGCCCTGTCCATGACCTTGGCGAACAGCCACAGCCAAAACGGACACGGTGAATCCGCCGGCCACGGGCAATCCGACGGGCATGGGAAAAGAGAGGGCGGGGGCCTGGATATGAACCAATTCCCGTTAACCCTGCCCACCGAGGAAGGATACGATAAAAAACGAGATTTTTACCCACCTCACGAACATGACGGCTACCGGTGGGGGATGATCGTAGATCTGGACCAATGCGTGGGATGCAATGCTTGCGTGGCCGCATGTTATGCGGAAAACAATATCGGCGTTGTGGGAAAAGAGCAGATCATAAAAGGTCGTGAAATGGCCTGGCTGCGAATTGAACGATACCAGGATCAGAACAATGAAGACCGGCTGATTTTTCTTCCCATGATGTGCCAGCACTGCGATGCGGCGCCCTGTGAGGCCGTATGTCCGGTGTATGCCCCCCACCATTCCAAAGAGGGGCTCAACAACCAGGTTTACAACCGCTGTATCGGCACCCGGTTCTGTGCCCAGAACTGCCCGTACAAAGTCAGAAAGTTCAATTGGTTTGACTGGGAAAGACCCGCCCCCCTCAACCTTCAGCTCAACCCGGATGTCACTGCCAGAAGCAAAGGGGTCATGGAAAAATGCTCATTTTGTATACAGCGAATTAAAAAAGCCCACAATCAGGCAAAAAATGAAAACCGTAAGATTCGGGACGGGGAGGTTCAGCCGGCATGCGTACAGACATGTCCTGCCAATGCACTCACCTTTGGTAATTTCCTGGACAAAAACAGTGCGGTTTCCATTCTGGCCCGGGAATCAAGAGCTTACCAGGTGCTTGGCTATCTGAATACCAAACCTGCTGTTATTTATTTGAAGAAAAAAGTGCAGGAACTATGAATTTTTAATTAAGGGTTTTGAACATATGTCTCAATTGACCTTTCAAACAATCAATACCACTGTCCTGGACACGCTGACCCGTCCGAGAAAG
>NZ_DDYV01000174.1:0-9607 GCF_002348205.1 Desulfobacter sp. UBA2225
TAAGATCATGCCAACGAGGAACAGGATGCCTTACGGAACCGCCTCATCCCCGGCTTTCAGCCGGGTATTGGCCCCCAGCAGCGCTACGCCGATGGCGTCCGGCAACAAATCAAGCGCCATGCCCGGAATATTGTTGCCCAGCGTAATCAGCTCCTCTGAACGCACCGAGCCAAGCCCCTGCACCTGTGTGCCAAGCCACGCGCCACGGATAAAACCCGGCCAACTTCACTTTTTTTTCTTTGGTTTTTCCAGATAATCGACACCTTCCTCGTAAAGGTCCTTGAGCTTGGTCTCAATTGCTGTACACAATGTCTTGAGTACTTTGATACGGGCAAAATATTTATCATTGGCCTCTATCAGGGTCCATGGAGCATAATCTGTGCTGGTCCTGTCCACCATATCCGTAACCGCCAGTTCGTACTGTCCCCATTTTTTTCGATTACGCCAGTCTTCTTCCGTGATTTTGAACCGCTTGAAGCCGGTTTGCTCTCTGGCATGAAATCTTTCCAACTGCTCTTCTTGGGTGATAGCCAACCAGAACTTGACCACCACCATGCGATGGCGGGTGATCTGTAACTCAAATTCGTTGATTTCATTGTAGGCCCGCATCCAGTCAGCNNCGAACAGAATTGCTCCACCCGTTCCACCAGTACTCGGCCATACCAGGAGCGGTCAAATATAGTTACGCGGCCTTTACGGGGCAGATGCCGCCAGAATCTCCAGAGATACGGCTGCTCTCTTTCCTCCTCTGTCGGTGCGGCAATGGGGATAACCTGATACCCGCGTGCATCAAGCGCCCCTGTGATACGACGTATGGCCCCTCCCTTTCCTGCGGCGTCATTCCCCTCGAACAGGGCTATGACCGAGGTGTATTTAAATTTTGGATCCCTGATCAGCAGGTTCAGTTTCCTCTGGTATTTTATCAACTTTTCCAGGTACTCCTCCTTCGTTAGGGATTGCGTCATATCTAACGTCTTCAGCACGTTGACATTATCAATGGACGGCATAAGAGGAGGAGCGATGATTTCCGGAGAAGGCTGAGCATTCCTGTCCAATCGTTCCCGAATCGCGGTAAGGATCAGCTTGCCGACGGTTAAGTTGCGGTAGCGGGCATCCGATCCTTCAATGATCAGCCAGGGCGCTTCAGCGGTTGATGTCTGACGAATAACCTTTTCGTGAACTTTCCGAAACTTGTCGTAGTGCTTGAAATGCTTCCAGTCACGCTTGGTGACCTTCCAACGCGTCAATGGGTCTTTCTCAAGCGATTGCAGTCGTTTTTTCTGCTCTTCCCTGGAAAGATGAAACCAGAATTTAATGAGCAGTGCACCCTCATTTACCAACATCTTTTCTAACTTTATTGCCCGGCCCATGCTCTGTTCCAGATCCGCATCATTTGTTCTGCCATAGGCCCTGTTCAGAATCGGCCATGTGTACCACGACCCCAGGAAAACACCAATTTTACCTTTTGGCGGAAGGGCTCTCCAGAACCGCCACATCATAGGTCGATCCAGTTCCTCGTCCGTGGGTTCGCCCATGCCGTGAGTTTGAATAAAGCGCGGATCCATCCATTCGTTCAACAGATTCACTATGGCCCCGCGCCCTGCACCGTCCAATCCGCCCACCAGGATAATCACTGGAAAAGAGGATGATTCGTTCAATTCCAACTGCACGTTGAGAAGTTCTTCACGCAGGGCAGGCTCTTCTTTTTTGTAGTCGGATTTGGATATTTTATGTCCCAACTCGGCGGATTCAAACATAAGGTCCTTCATTTACGTCAGTTGAATTTCATTTATCTCATGTGAAAGCTCTAAGTCGCATTCGTCATTTCAGTTTTAGGTCTGTGGGGCCGTCATCATTGTCAAACCATTTAATTTCAACTTCAAGGCTGTGTTGAACGCCCTTCTTTTTTGTTTGTTCATCCTCCGCCTGTATTTCCAGGATCAGGTTTTGGGGTATTTGAAGGGTTAGTTCTTCGGAACCTTTACTTAATACAATGGTGCCTTGTGAAACTTTGTCGGCAAGTTGATGTAAAAAAGTACTCAGGTCCGTCCTGTTTTTTTTCTCCTGGCTTTTAAACAAACGAGTTTCTTTTCCCATGACTCCTCCGAAAATAGAATATAAATTATTGATAATTTGTTTTATGGTCAATGGCTTTTTGTTCAATTTTTTGGCCTGCTGAAATTGACCGGAATGCTTTAGACACCCCAAATTAAACGTATACAAATTTAAAAGGCTTTGCAAGTCTTAGCGGTTGTTTGGTGGGGAAAAATTTGAACAAAGCGCACACCTACTGATTCGGGGGGAGAGCGAATTTTCAAAATTCCCCAGAGATGATACAATTTTTTGTGTGAAATGGTTCATGACCACTGATTTCTCCCTCGGATAAAATGAGCGACCCGGGAACGTGTCCGGTAATATCTACAGTCATCCCAAGCCCCAGGCAGACAGTAAGATTACAATTTACCTTTGAGCATGTCGCCAAGCCCGGCAAAAGGATTGGTGGTGCCCCAGGAGTCTGAGGTGCTCCCGGCCACTTCATCGGAATAGGCATCGGCGACCTGGTCCCGGGAATGTTCGTTGTCGTGGCAATAGATACACAGTAATTCCCAGTTGCTCCCATCAGGCGGGTTGTTGTCGTGGTTATGGTCTTTATGGTGAATAGTGAGTTCCTTGACTCGTTTGCCTTCAAACTCACGGCCACAATGGGCACAGACCCAGGGGAGCATCTTAAGCGCCCGCTCCCTGTAACCGGCCTGGCGGGACTGTTGCTCTTTTAGTACGTTCTGAATACGGTTTCCTTTTTTGTTTGACATATAATCTGCTCCTGTTTTTTCAATTGGCGTTTGGACAAAAAATGCCAACCGATTTAGTTGGTGATGACAAGTTTGATTTTATCAACTTATTTGATCCACTACCTTTTTTGGGGGTTAACGCCTAAATGCACCAGCTTGTCTGGTGCATTTAATTAATTTTCTTCTTAAAAATAAAATATGGAGAATAGATGATCGTTAGCCATCTGAGTATTAGCTTACTCTCCATTCCAGTGTGCCCATACGGGCTGATTCAGCAACAACTGGGTGGGCATCAATTGGTTTAAGCAATTGGCGAAGCTTTTGCCTAACATTCGCGGGATTAATCGCACGAGGGAATCGTTTAGAATGCTTGGCTGGCTGTTCAAGGTGCAGGATAACTCGCAAACGCGTCGCCTTGTTGATTTCGTGTGCAATAGACTTTTCAGTTGCGCCATCAGCATTTACTTTTGTCGGCAATAGAGCCGCCAACGTATCAAATATTTTATGCGCAACCTCGTCAGCAATATCAATCGGCTTAGTTCGTTTATGAACACGATAGTCTTTCACCTCGATTAACCAAGCCGTTTTTTCCGGACCAATTGCCAGCAGGTCAAGGTACTTAATGCCGCTCCACATACGAGAGAAACGATTGCGATAAAAAGACCAATCATCATATTTGCTTACATGCCAGTCGTCAGGAAAATCGAAATTAATTCCATCCACTGAGAGTCGTTGCATATTAGTTCTCGTCCTTCAGAAATCGATCCGATTGTTCCAATTCCTCATCAAGTGAGGCAATGTCGCCGATGTCATCCATAGTTGGCCCCTGAAGCACGGAAACTTCATCATCCTTTTTATGTAGTCCGAAAAACATGGGTTTAATTGAACGGTGTTTTTTCTGAGACAGCAGTATTTCAAGCTCTCGCAGCAGAAATAGACTATGGGTTGCAATGAATATTTGAATGCCGTTGTTGCTTAAATCAAGAATGCTTTTTGCAACACGCGTTATGAGCCGAGGATTAAGATTTGCCTCAGGCTCATCCCAGAACAAATAACCTTTGTTCATTAGCACGCCCGTGGCGATAAGGCGTGCAAGCATTCCCAATTTCCGCAACCCTTCCGCCACAAGTGGCATCTCCATGCGCCCGTTGGAATTTTTCAAGTAGAAACGTCCCGATTTATCGAGCTCAATAGAACCTTCCATAGCTTCTTCCAAAGGGGAAAGAAGCTCACGAATAACTTTTTCAGTGGGTCCTCTTTTTATCAATGTTCCCAATAACAGACAAGCATCTCGCCATGTTTCCTCAAATTCCAAATAATGCCCTTCATATACGGAAACAAAATTCGGATAAATTGTCAGAAGTTCTCTTGTTGGCAAGTATACCGGGGAGGTATCTCCCCATTGTTGTGGTAGAGTTTCAATGCTTACTTCTGTCTTGCTGTTAGTTGCAAAAGAAAAAGCAACATTATTGACGTTATTGAAGAATGAGATTTGAACATCGCAGCGTTCCCTGCCTTGCTTGCGTCTTGCAAGTCGACCCAAAGATTCAGGTCGGAAAACTCCTATTAATTTGTCGGCTATTCTTACTTGTAAAGACGCTTTTGTCGGTTCTCTTGAATGTGGTTTACTTCCTTCAGTACAAACCGAAACTATTGAATAGACCATTTTCAACAAGTGGGTCTTGCCCGTGCCATTTTCGCCGACAATAACATTAAGGTTTTTGCTAAACTTCAGATTTGAATCTGAGAAGACTGTCAAATTTTTAATTGCCATTTCCTTGAGCATTATTTGCCTCCCTATAAATCAAGCTCTTTTGATCCTCGCACATATCCCGCTTCATAGGGATCGGATTCAATCATTGGTCATAAGATTGTCTCATTGTTGTTGCTACGTTACCTCACAAGCCCACCTCTTTAATTTGACTTTGGGGATTACCCCTATTAAACATTCCCTGTCGAAAAGTGCAACAATCAATTCTACGGCTGTATATTGAAATGCCAAAAGATGTCAACGAATAAGGATAGATATGGACGCTCAAATCATCTACGCAAAAAAGATCTCTTCCCAGGAAGAGAATACGCTGTCACCTCAAATTATGAAAGATCACTTTCATACTGCCATAGAAATTAATCACATATTGGCTGCAGAACATAAGCGGGCCGCATATTTTTTTTATTGATCCCCTCCTTAACTCATTTGAAGCGGCCAACGGTTTTTATTTCGGAATCCTTGGGTGCGATACCATAAAAAAGATGAATACGTATAAAACAGGGGCAGGGCCTATCCAGGCGATTACTGATGCCGGTGAATTGATAAAAAATGACCTGTATGACGCAATTTTCATCTTCGGTTATGAGCCCCTGCTCTCTGATACGCGGAACTATGGCAAGAATGGAATAAAAAAAGCCATGGAGATATTTGAAGATTTCACTCTTATTCAATGCTATGATCTTCTTGCTCGCCAGCTTTGCAGGGAGACAAACATTTCCGATGATGAATTCCATAAATTGGCCGATGGTCTTTTTGAGAATTATTCCCGCACCTTTCAGAACAAATCAGGAACCCTGCTTAATTCATCACGGGGAAAGATCCTGCATGATCTGGGAACAGATCTTTTTTGCCTGACCGATTGCGCAAATCCGAATATCGATTTTGCCGGAGGCCTCATTGTCGCCAATCATAGTACCTCTGAATTACTGAACATTCCCAACAATAGGCGGATTAAGGTATCGGGTTCAAAATATTCTGTCGTAAAGGGCTCCCCAAAAGCGGTCGGCAGTATAACCGGCGAAGGCAACAACCTGTTCCCTCACCTTAAAGATGCATTCCTGCTGGCCCAGGCAGAATCCAAAATAGATATCATCCTGGAATTTCAAAAGAAAACCCTTTTGCTGGAAGCCTATACCTGCTATCCGCCCATACCGATCGCGTTATTATTGGCCGCAGGTTTTGTAAGTAACATCAATGAAATCGGTGATTTTCTTAAACACCACGAGATAACGGTTACCGGAGGAATGAACCTGGCCAGAGCTCCGTGGAACAATCCGGCGTTGAACGGGTTAATCGCAGTTACAGAGCAGCTTGTCAAAGGTCATGCGCAGTATGGCGTGGTTCATGGCAACGGAGGAATCGGTGAAGCCCAGGGCATAACGGTCTTGGAAGGCTTTCATGGGTACGAATCATACTGAACCCGGTAGTGACTGTTTGATTTTTTTTGCTCTCTTTTTAGGCTGGGAGGCTGCCTGATCAGCCGATTCAGTCCCTTCCAGCAAAACCTCGTATGCTTTCCAAGATCGCCGTTCAGCCTGGCTTGAGACCGGTTTGCTTTGCCTGCAAAATCTTTCAACCACTATAATTTTATACGCATTTTTATCTGATTTTTATCGCGTTGTTTTATTTTTGATATTCAAATAAACACTTTCAATATAAACCAAATGCAAAACATCGCATTTTTATCGTGGTTAGGGTTTTTAAATGGGCGGAAGCGAATAGAAAATGGATAAAATTACCGAAAAAATAAAAGTCAGACCTGAAAATTCACAATCCCCTGGTATTCAGGTCAGGAATATCCTCTTTGTTTCGGCGCCTTACCAATTGCCGGGACTCAAAGCGGATATTGACCCATCGCCCTGGAAGATCACCTACGCTCTTTCTATGGAAGAGGCTGCCGCAATGCTCCGCAAGGCAGATTTTAACCTCGTTTTTATTGAAATGCAGACCCTGGATGACAAAACAGGAATCACGATACAGCATCTCAAGGGCCTTTGCCCCGGCCTGCCGGTAATTGTTCTGGCGCCACCGGGCCACTGCAAAAACCGGTTTTTGGAACGGGATGCGGATCACATCTTTATCTGGTCGGGGACACCTGAGATTTTCCATGCCATGGTCCGCTTCATTGAGGACCAGCGCTGCAAGGATACCACCCGCCGTGCAGTTCTTCTTGTGGAGGACAGCCTTGAATACGCCTCGTTTTTCCTTCCCGCGGTATACAAAGGAATAGATACGGCTTTTCCCGGGGCCAGCCCTCCCAGGCTTGTCCTGGCCGGGTCTCATGAAACAGCCATGGCCCGGTTCCGTGAATTGGGAAACCGCCTTGAATGTGTCCTTTCCGATACCCGGCTTCCCCGGCAGGGAAGAGAGGTGGCCGGGGCCGGCATTGACATCCTGTCAGCCATTCGCAGGGAAATGCCTGAACTTCCCATCATGCTCATGAGTGCCGAAGGTGCAAACAAAACAAGGGCGGAAAGCATCCCGGCGCCTTTTTTGGATAAAAATGCCAAACATCTGGGCCCCAACCTCCATGAGTTTTTCCGCAGCCTGGCAGCGAACCCCGCGGTTGGGGGACGAAACACCCTTCCCAAAGACCCGTATCCTGTGCAAACATGCCCTGCCGGGTTTACCAGAGTCGGAAACGGATCCATCGGTGGTAAGGCCAGGGGGATGGCCTTTCTGGCCCAGACCCTTAACCGCCGTCCCGACCTTGGAGCGGCCTATCCGGAAATGACCGTCAACATCCCTGACACCCTGATCCTCTGTACAGACATTTTTGAGGATTTTGTCCGTGACAACGGGTTGGCAAGATTTACCGGCCGCCCGCTGGCGGATCTGGTCCAGGCGTTCATTGACGCCCCTTTGACCCGGGAGGTGCTCCGGCATTTGGAAACCTATCTTGCCGGTACGTGTGCCCCTCTGGCCGTTCGCTCCTCCAGCCTTCTGGAAGATGCCGTGACCCGTCCCTGCGCCGGCTTGTACAAAACCTATATGATCCCGAACAACCATGCCGACCCTGATCTCCGGCTGTCCCATCTTGCCACCGCAGTCAAGCTGGTCTATGCCTCTGCATACTATAAAAATGCGAGGGCCTTTGTACGCAGCACAACGGTCCACCCCTTCAGGGACAGCATGGCAGTTATGATCCAGGAAACAGCCGGCAGCCGGCATGGAGATTTTTTCTACCCGGCCATCTCGGGCACGGCCCAATCCCTGAATTTTTACCCTGCGGCCAATGCCAAAGCCGATGAGGGTGTCTTGAACCTGGCATTGGGTTTAGGTCATACCCTGGCCCAGGGGGAGCAGAGTTTCAGGGTTTTTCCCAAGCATCCCCAGGCCACGCCCCAATTTTCCGGAGTCCGGGATTTTCTGGAAAAAACACAAAATCGTTTTTATGCACTCAGAATGGCAGGTTATCCGGAGACCCTGTGCTTCGGTATTTGCTCCAACCTGGAGCGTCGAGACCTGTCCCAGGCTTTAAATGAGGCCCCTGTCAAAGCTCTGGCCTCCACCTATATGCCTGCCGAAGACCGGATTCGGGATACCTGGCACTGCCGGGGGCCTAAAGTGATCACTTTTGCCCAGGTTTTGAAATACGGGGCTCCGCCCCTTACCGCCCTGGTGAACGATCTCATGACGGCTTTAGCTCTTGAGGCCGGCGGCCCAATAGAGCTGGAGTTTGCCGCCGATCTTCCGGACAGATCAGGCAAACCCTGGAAAATCTCCCTGCTCCAGGTCCGGCCCATGTCAACTCCACGGGACACCAGCCTGATCACCAAAGCAGATCTTGACGAAGCGGTCTGCGTCTCCACCTCGGCTTTGGGGAACTGCACTCTGGACACCATCCGGGACATCATCTATGTCAACCCGGACGTTTTTGAGGGGGACAAGACCCGGGATATGGCACAGCAGATCAGCCGCATTAATGCGGAACTGGCCAAAACCAACCGCCGGTTTCTGCTCGCCGGTCCGGGGCGATGGGGGTCATCGGATCCCTGGCTGGGCATCCCTGTGGATTGGCAGCAGATTTCCGGTGCCGGTGCCATCGTGGAAATCCGGGACGGCACCATCCATGCCGATGCCTCCTGGGGTTCCCATTTTTTCAACACCATCACTGCCCAGGGTGTTCCTTATATCACGGTGAATCCTGGGGCTTGTGACCGAATCGACCTGGAACATCTGGCCGGCTGCCGCACTGTCCGGGATGAGGGATTCATTCGTCACATGCGCCTGAATCGTCCCCTGCTGATTAAAGTGGATGGAAAACATTCCCGTGGTGTCATCATTGACGCAGGAAAAGCAGACAATCTCATACAGGACCAATGAGTTCCCCTCGGCTGATTTCTTTTACGGATAATGCCTAACAATTTGACCTCATTCATCCAATTTACAATACTCACATTTCAAAGGAAAGGTAGACCATGTCAGAAGAATTGAATAAAATCATAGCCAAAGACCCCGATCAGAAAGAGTTCCACCAGGCCGTCCGGGAAGTGCTCGAAACCGTCCAGCCCGTGCTGGACCGCAACATCGAATACCGCAAAGCCAAAATTATAGAGCGCCTGGCCGAGCCTGAACGGGTGGTCATGTTCCGGGTGCCCTGGATGGACGACACCGGCACCGTCCAGGTTAACCGCGGTTATCGTATCGGAATGAATTCGGCCATCGGTCCCTACAAGGGCGGGCTGCGTTTCCACCCTTCGGTGAATCTGTCCATACTCAAATTCCTGGCTTTCGAGCAGGTTTTTAAAAATGCCCTGACCACCCTGCCCATAGGCGGCGGCAAAGGTGGCTCAGACTTTGACCCCAAAGGAAAATCAGACAATGAAGTCATGCGTTTCTGCCAGTCTTTCATGTCCGAACTTTACCGCCACATCGGCCCCAACACCGACGTTCCCGCCGGGGATATCGGCGTGGGCGGCAGGGAAATCGGTTATCTTTTCGGACAGTATAAACGACTGAGCAATGAATTCTCCTCAGTGCTCACGGGCAAGGGCCTGGACTGGGGCGGCAGCCTCATCCGGCCGGAAGCCACGGGCTACGG
>NZ_DDYV01000009.1:0-5382 GCF_002348205.1 Desulfobacter sp. UBA2225
GTTCTGTAGAGGTCAGACAACAAAAAAGGGCTTCAGGAATTACCCTGAAACCCTTGATTTTATTGGAGCCGATATGCGGAGTCGAACCGCAGACCTACTGATTACGACTCAGTTGCTCTACCAACTGAGCTATATCGGCTTACTTTAAGCTACACAATCTCCGTAGCAAAAAGACCGGGCAAATGTACCAGAACATTTTTGCCATGGCAAGCATTTTTTTTAAAAAAACCGCATTTTTTTTCAACCCTTCGATAAACAACAGATAATTTGAATCTCCATCAAGGCATGTAAAGACATAACAGTGCTCCAAAATCAGACTACACAGATCAACACAATATAATTTTCATCGGTTTCTATTACACTATGACAATTTAATTAATTAATGAAACACTCTAAACCAATCGTTCCACGTTTTTTTCATTGACATTCCATACGATCTTCATTACACCAATACAACTTCAGTGAAAGCTATGGGTAATCTGGTCTATCAACACCCAGATTCAACCCATAATAAAAAAAACAGCAATTCAAAAACTTATTTAAACTCGCCAATAACCATATAGCGGTAAGGAGACAAAGTGAATACTCACAAGCTGGCCGCATTAATTTTTTTATTGTTTCTTATCACCGGTTGCCAGCAGTCCCACTTGTCAGCCAATAAGCCCATAACAAACTTGTCAGCCAATAAGCCCATAACAAACCAGACTTTCAAAAGGGGTGATCACCAGAAGCAACAAGCTACCCTTCAGAATGAAACAGAAGACGGGAACCAATCCCCGGATTCTGATCAGGGCAAGATAGACCAAGCCCTCGAACTTGCCAGTGAGGCACAAAATTACTGGGAAGAAGATAACCTTGAAGAAGCATTGTCAAGCCTTGATGCAGCTTATGCCCTGATCCTTGAAATTGAAACCGCTGACAATTCCGAACTTGATCAGCAAAAAGAGGACATCCGTTACCTTATCTCCAAACGTATTCTTGAAATTTATGCGTCTCGACAAATTGTTGTCACCGGACCTCATAAAGCCATTCCCATCACTTTGAATGATCATGTCAATGCCGAGATAAAATGTTTAACAGGCCCTGAACGTAGTTTTTTTATCCGTTCACTTAGTCGTTCCTACCGCTACCGCCCATTTATTGTCCAGGAGCTTAAAAAAGCCGGACTGCCTGAAGAGATATCCTGGCTTCCCCTGATTGAAAGCGGCTTTAACAGCAGAGCATTGTCCCCTGCAAGAGCACTTGGCCTGTGGCAGTTTATACCGTCAACCGGCAATAAATTCGGATTAACCCGTAATCACTATATAGATGAACGCATGGATCCTGAAAAAGCCACCAGGGCCGCTATTGATTATCTCAAGGAACTGCACAATCTGTTCGGGGACTGGACCACTGCCATTGCAGCGTACAATTGCGGGGAATACCGTGTTTTAAAGACAATCCGCCAACAGAAACTCAACTACCTGGATAATTTCTGGGATCTATACCAAAGCCTACCCCGAGAAACGGCAAGGTATGTACCAAGATTTCTGGCCACTGTTCATATTGTCAACAACCTGAAAAAATACAATATTGTTATAGACACACCCCCAACCCCTCTTGAATATAAGAGCTTTGATATAAAAAAACAGATACACTTAAGCGAAATTGCAAAAGCAATCAATGTAGACACAGATACACTTGTTTCTCTCAACTCGGAATTGCGTCATGAAATTCTGCCGCCAGAAACCTACACGATTAAAATACCTATAGCGCACACAGACCAGTTTATGACGAAGATTGATGAGATTAAAACGACTTACCACAAGACTCCTCAGCCTCAGCCTCAGCCTCAGCCTCAGTATAAGTATACTTACTACCGCGTACAAAAAGGAGACACCTTATCAGGCATTGCCGACAAACACAAAACCTCTGTAAGTACCCTTGCCAGTTGCAATAACATTTCAGAAAAAAGCCGTATTGCTACCGGAAAGGTATTGAAAATTCCAGGATCAAAGTACCAGGCAAGTGCGAAGACAGCCTCAGGGACCAACAAGGGCAAAGACTCAAAACAGATCACATATACCGTGCAAAGAGGAGACAACCTGTGGATGATTGCCCAAAAATTTTCTACGACCACAACACAAATTAAAGCACTTAACAAATTATCAGAGAGCAGATTAAGCAGTGGTCAACGCCTGAGGATTGTCACCGGGGGTACAGAAAACAGTAAAACCTTCTCAAAATATCAAGTTAAATCCGGAGATAGTCCTCTCTGTATTGCAAAACGACACAATATGAGTCTTGACCGTCTGCTGTCATTAAATAATTTGGGTACGAGAAGCAAAATTTATCCCGGTCAGAACCTGCTTGTTGAGTAATGGATTCTAAAGGATGTTGAAATTGAGGTCTTAAATTAAGACAAAATCATACTCGCATCAATTTATCACTTGATTTCATAATAATTTTAGAATATATCCGAATCTCCCATTAATTTGGAAGCTTGAGTATTGTCTAAAAGGCCGATTTATGATACTCATAGCCCGAATTAATAACACCGTGCCCCCGTAGCTCAGTGGATAGAGCATAGGATTCCTAATCCTTGTGCGCAGGTTCGATTCCTGCCGGGGGCACCATTATTTTAACGGGCCTTGGCTGTGTGGATATTTTTGCAGCAACTGGGATACAATGTCGGATGTATTAAAAAAACCTGAGTTACTTGCACCGGCCGGCAACTTTGAAAAACTCGAAATTGCGGTCCATTACGGGGCAGATGCAGTATATCTGGGTGGTAAGGATTTCAGCCTGNNTCGGCGCCGATGCCGTATATCTTGGTGGAAAAGATTTCAGCCTGAGAAATTTTTCAGGCAACTTCACAGACGACGAACTTGAAGATGCGATAAAATTTGCCGGAAAACACCAGGTCAAAATATATCTTACTTGCAACATTTATTCCCGTAACCATGAGCAGGACAATATCGAAGCCTTTCTGGAAAGGATAGGCAAAATCGCCCCCCATGCCATAATCATTTCAGACCCAGGCATTATTCTAAAAGCAAGACAGATTATTCCGCATATTGACATACATTTAAGTACGCAGGCCAATACCACAAATTTCAATGCGGTCCTTTTCTGGGAACAACAAGGCGTTAAACGAATAAATCTGGCGAGGGAATTATCCATTGAAGAGATAAAAACCATTACATCACGCACAACAATCGAGACTGAGACCTTTGTCCACGGCGCCATGTGCATGTCCTACTCCGGCAGGTGCCTCTTGAGCAGTTTCCTAAGCGGCCGGGACAGCAACAGAGGACTGTGCAGCCATCCCTGTCGCTGGAAATACACTGTCATGGAAGAGCTTCGGCCCAATGAATATTATCCTGTTCAGGAGGACAGCCGGGGCACCTACATCTTTAACTCCAAGGATATGTGCCTGATAGACCATATCCCCGAATTAATCCATGCCGGAATTTCCTCCTTTAAAATCGAGGGGAGGATGAAAGGAATAAATTATCTGAGTTCCGTGGTCAAAACATATCGTAATGCCATTGACTCATATATCGCAGCACCGGGGTCTTATTCCGTCCGTCCGGAATGGCATTCAGAACTATACCAGATATATCACCGGGCCTATTGCACCGGTTTCTATTTTGGCCATCCGGATGACGAATCAAAAAACAGCTTGAATCCCGGAAACGCGCATAAAGGAAAGATTCATAGTTTTATAGGTAAAATCATTGAAAACCGTGGAAAAGATTTATACTTGATTGATATCAGAAACAAGCTGATACCTGGTGACGCAATAGAGATCCTCAGTCCCCAAGGCCCTGCACGGCAAACCAAAGTATTGTCACTAACGAATGAAAAAGGCGAGCCCGTGGATAATGCGAAACCCAATACACGGCTGCTGATTGGGATACCTCTGGACGCCCGTCACAACGATATTGTTCGTAAAATATAAAATCTTTGTAACAACACCCAGGTTCAACCTACGACAAAACACGAAAGTAATTTAAGAACTTAAACTTATTTGAACGTTCGTATAAAATATGGCGGTCGCTTTAATTTGACTTTACATTATACCGTCTGTACATTATTTTCATATCAAATATTTTAAATCATTTCTATGACATTCCTTCAGGAGTTTTAATATGTTTGAAGACGACGAAACCCTACAGATGTATATTGAAGAATCACTGGATCACTTGGCAGACATTGAAAGTGATTTGTTGACGATAGAGGAAGGGGGTGCAAACATTGATCTTGATCTGGTCAACAATGTTTTCAGAGCGGCCCATTCTGTCAAAGGCGGTGCGGGATTCATGGGGCTGACAACCATTAAAAACCTTGCACACCATCTTGAGAATGTACTAGGAATGATCCGAAACAGAGAGCTGATCCCTGATTCTGAAAAGATCAGCATATTGCTCAAAGGGTTTGACGAACTTGAAACTCTGTTAAAACACATTCAAACCAGCAATGAGGTTGATATCTCCGTCCATGTCCAGGCTCTGGAAAATATAACCAGTGTGTCTGCACCTGCCCAGGAAGCAGGACAACAAGAGATTCAGGAAGGGAAACAGACAGAAGCGCTTGCAGATATTGCACTCAAGGACGGTAGAAAATTCCAGCAGGTGCCGCTCAAAACAATTGAAATCAGCAAGACCGAAGGCAAAAACCTATTCCTAATTGAATATGACCTGATTAGCGATTTTCAGCAGAAATCCAAAAAACCTATGGAGGTTTTAAGCAATCTGGCTAAAACCGGTACCGTTATAGAAACCAGAATTGATACCGATGGTGCCGGCATGCTCAGCGACGCAGGCATGCCCGGAAAGATTCCTTTCCAGATAGTGTTTGCATCTATTATTGAATATGATATGGCCGAGACACTCTTTGGTGTCGCAAATCGTTATATCCATATCATTACAGACGATATGATCAGCGAGTCAGCAGGCAGTGCCGGTGAAATCCCGCCGCCCCTACCCCAACCTGTCGAACCCGTAACAGCAACACCCCAGAGTGCAGTGATGGCTAAACCCACGCCTGTCGCATCGCCTGCACCCGCAGTTGCAAAACCGCAGGACAAACCGGCAGTCAAAGAAACGACCGTGACCAATTCCCAGGAAAAAGATTTGGGCATAGGCGGGAAACCCCAGAGCTCTTTGCGTGTTAATGTCGGACTGCTTGACACGTTGATGAACCTTGCAGGAGAACTTGTGCTCAGCAGGAATCAGCTTCTTCAGGGGGTCAACGCGTCTAACGTAAAGGCGACAGAGCTGTCCAGTCAGCGAATTGACATGATCACATCAGAGCTCCAGGAAGCGATCATGCGTACACGGATGTGATTATGACAAAAATAAGTTGGTAGATTTTTTGAGAAAAATGGGATTTCACACC
>NZ_DDYV01000338.1:0-12004 GCF_002348205.1 Desulfobacter sp. UBA2225
TGGAATGGCTGCCGGACTGACGAAGCATGTTTGGACATTTCGAGAGCTTCTGACCGCTAAATTTGAGCCGTTTCATAATCAAAGTAATAGCGGGTGAGCACCTAAATTTGCCCGGTCTGAAATAAGGGTTTTAGCACCCCATTCAATGGCTGTTAATTCTTCGGATTCAAAGTTTTCATCACCTCTGAACGTGACCATTACCGGTATGGGAAATGGGATAATGTCGTTCGGCGTTGGATTAAGTGAATGACCCGGAGGATATAAGGCAAGAACAATTTCACCATTGGCATCCATTCGGCAGGGCGTCCGGACGGCCCGGGATACAGCTCCCCACAACGATAGTGATGGCGAGGCTTTCCACAATAATCTTGTGCTGGGCTGAAATTCCCACCCGGTAAAATCATTGTGCTCAAATTTTCCACCAAGGGTAAGGGATAGATCAGGTCTTAAATAATATTCATCCTGGATAAATAAACTGTAAAGGTTATACTGATCTTTGATCGGGTCCATATTCGTATGGGAATGGGCCGTCATGTCATCCCAATAAAATCGCATATTGCCGCCCAGTGTCAGCGTATGGTCTTGACCGATAGGCTGGATCACTTGAAATTCGTTATCCAAGACCTGAACACTTGCATCGTAAAACGCTTCTTTTCTTACAGTTTGGCTATAGTTCATTTGAAAAGAGAGGGTGGCATCAGATCCCAGCGGACCTGACCATCGAGTCATCAGAGAGCCTTCTGTAGAATCCGTATCATCATTGAAGAACTCGTGATAATCATCCTCAATACCCACCCGGTCAAAATTTGTTCCTTCTCTGCCATGGTAAAAACTGCCTGTGGTCCTACCTGTTATTCGATCACCGTTAAAATCCCATCGAAACCCCAAGCGCCCCATGGAGCTATCATCGTCAGCTCCGCTACCGTTGAGCTGGCTGTCATCCCTGGAAGATGCCTTAGCCGTAATTCGTAAGCTGTTGTAGTCTGATATTTCACGGCCAAACATGGCACTGACCCCGGCTCTTTGTTCAGTGCCTCCCCATGCTGTCAACTTTGACCCCAACGTTTTTTCCACAGGCATGGTGATAATGTTGATAATTCCGTTGACCGCATTCGCACCCCACAGCGCTGCACCCGGTCCTAGAATCACCTCAATCCGATCAATTTCGGCCAACACTAAATCCTGCATATCCCAGAATGTTCCGGAAAATATCGGGGTATAAATGCTCCTGCCATCAATCATAACCAACAATTTATTGGCAAACTGCCCGTTAAATCCCCTGGCACTGACAGCCCAGCGGTTAGTATCCAACTGAACCACATCAAGTCCCGGTACCATTTTTAAAAGGCCGGGAATACTGTTGGCTCCTGAATGGCGAATATCTTCCTGGGTAATTACAAATACGGCGGCCGGAGTATCCAATAGACGGGTCGGCGCTTTTGCCACGGAGGTAACCTCAATATCCATTAACTCTTCAAGTGTGAGTTCAAGTATATCTTTGTCCTGAGCATATGAAATCGCTGGCACCAGGCATGCCAATAAAATGAGAAATGGGCGTATAAAATTCACGAATTTAAATGACCTTTCATTCTTTCTTTAGCAAGACTCAAATATTTTCATTATTACTCTAACGGCATCTTTTCTTCATGCCATACGCATATATTGTACTTTTCAGGGAAATTATGTTTTATCTATATAGTCTTAAATTTGACTAAAAATCTATATTTTTCGTATCCAACGGAGGAGATGGTGTAACTATAGTGTTTGTGATTACCGCTTTGTGATGAAAAAAAATCTAAGGAGATTCTAATAAGTTTGTCGCATTACGTCACTATGGACGTCTCAGGATCTGTTTGATAATTGATGAATTGGCTCTCAATCAATGGTTGACATTTCGCATCTTAAACAGGATTATTCATTAATTTTACATTTATTGTTTTGGGGCGGTGAACTTATGGAATACGGGTCGAACAGTTATCTTTCTGCCACTGAAATTGAACGCAGTATTAACGCAAAAAAGATCTGGCAATTTTAATAATTGGGCATCATTAAGGTTTTAACTCTAACACTCATCATTACGGCGGCACGCTCATTTTTATGGTTGCCTGATCCAGCCGCATCAGAAAGCAGAGAGACACTTGCGGTTAATGAATATAAGCTTCGGGCTGCCTATCTGTATAACTTTTCCAAATTTATCCGCTGGCCGGACAGGGCATTTACCAGTGAAGATGAACCGTTTGTCATTGGCGTTGTGGGAAAAGATGCGTTCCTGGAAATTTCAGCAGTGCTTGAATCAGGCAAAATCGGCACCCATGAGATTTCAGTCCGGTACTACAGCAAAATTGATGAAATCAAGGGTTGCCATCTGCTTTATCTCCATCAAAAAAAAACTGACTTTTGGCAGCCCTTGATCCGTACATTGAAAAATTCAAACATTGTCACAGTGGGTGAGGCCGACACTTTTGCAAAACAAGGCGGCATGATACAATTTATAACCATTGAAAATAAGTTGCGATTTATAATCAATCTCAAGGCTGCAAAGGCGGCTGGTTTTGATCTGGATTCCCGTTTGCTTTCCCTGGCCCTTGAATTGATCAAATAATATAATATTGTTGTGCAAATCCCAGAATATGGTCATGATGCGCAGAGTCTGAGTTTTTTCGAAAATGCCCCCGATTCTGTGAGACAGGGGTCAGGCCAAAGGCATTTCCGGCAACTGGGTGCATCCGGGCATCATAAAAGCCGGTTTAATAATATGATGCATAGCCAGACAATTGAGGACATCCATGGCATTGCCGGTGACAAAGGCGAACATACGGATTCTGTTTTCAACAAGCCGGGTCGCATAGGGTTCCGAAATTGCACCGCAAACCAGAGCCGTGACTTTTTCACGGTTTAAAAGCGCTGCCAGGGCAATGATATCGTGCGGTTCGAAAACTTCATATTTCTTGCTATGAATGCTTTGATTTTCAATGTCTGCAATTAAAAGGGTTTTTGCGGCATCAAACACAGGCGAAACCCGGTTTCCCCAAGTGGTAATCGCAATTTTCATGATCTCCTCCTATTAGGACTCTTTTTTGCGAGCATTAAAAATGCAAAGGTTGTGCCTTAACAGACCCAGGGGGACAACTGCGGCAAACCCCTGTCTGATCTGTATGTTTTTCAAGCGACAGATCCTGGGAATATCGTGATTGTTGCAAAAAAGAGACTTATATACGTTTTCGGTTGCATGGATAAATCTCTTTTACAACTGGATTCCCAGTTTTTTAATGCGCCTGAACAGGGTGCTTTTGTGTATTCCCAGGTCCCGGGCTGCAGCATTCCGGTTATTGTTGTTCCGTTTCAACGCGTCCGTAATCATTTTGATTTGTGCGGCAAGCACCGGATTTTTATTTTCACCGGCTCCCGGTCCTGATTTGGCGGCAAGTGACGGCGGCAGATGCGCCATGGTGATGAACTCTTTGGCGCACAGGACAAAGGCATGTTCAATGATATTTTCAAGCTCCCTGATATTTCCGGGGAAATCATGAGCCATCAATGCGGCAAGCACCTCAGGAGAAAGTCCCTGGATCATTTTGTTGCGGCGTAGATTCAACCGGGAGATGAACTGGTCTACCAGGTAGGGAATATCTTCCATTCTATGACGCAGAGGCGGCAGAGAGATTTTAATAACATTGATACGGTAATAAAGATCCTGACGAAATTCCTTGTTTTCCACCATGGTTGTCAGGTTTTTATTGGTGGCGGCAATAATTCTGACATTGGATTGCTCTTTGGCTATGCCGCCAAGGGGTGTGTATTCGCGTTCCTGAAGTACCCGAAGCAACCTGACCTGAAAGGCCGGGCTTGTGTCTGCGATTTCATCAAGAAATATCGTACCGTTGTCTGCCAGGGCAAAGTGGCCTGGCTTGTCTTTTACTGCATGGGTGAATGCCCCTTTTTTATATCCAAACAGTTCTGACTCCAGTAGGGTGTCCGGCAGCGCACCGCAGTTGATGGCCACAAAAGGGCAATCTTTTCTGTGGCTTGTGTTGTGAATGGCCCTTGCCATTAACTCTTTTCCAGTACCAGTTTCTCCTTCGATCAGAACGGATGAATCGCTTTCAGCGATCTGGGGAAGGATATTGAAAATATTTTTCATGGCACTGGAGTTGCTCACCATGTCACCAACCCGGACGCCTCCGGTCAGTTCTTTTCTTAACGCTTCCACCACAGAGTGATCCCTGAAGGTTTCCACCCCGCCCAGAACCTCACCGTTTTTATCAATGAGCAGAGAGGTGGATGCAGTTATCGGGATTTTTTTTTGTTGGGTGTTAATAATATATGCGGAACTTGATACAAATGGTTTGCCCTGATCCATTGTTTTTTTCAGGGCACAACCCTGTTCACACATGTTGGAACGGAAAACATCCCAGCAATGGCAACCTATGGCATCCTGCCGGCAGATGCCGGTAATTTCTTCGGCAGCCCTGTTAAATGAGGTGATTTTCCAGTTGTAGTCAATGGTAAAGACCCCGTCCGAAATTGAATCCAGGATGATTTTTGTGGTGTCTGTGTTTAACGGGGTATTTCTATCGTTTTGGGACATGTCGGGAAATCCTTTTATATTTATAAGCTTAATTAAGCATATTAATCGCTTTTTTGCAAATGTTGTATATGGATTTCTTCAGCCCAAATCGCATAATTGCACCGGGTGCTTTTCCCTTATTGAAAGCTTCAGGCGTTAAAATTTTGAAAATGCTCGCAATTATGCAACCCTATTTTCTGTGTGTTCGGTTGTGATAGATTTCGAATCTGCAACTAACAGCTACGGGCTGACCCGCTCTATCATCATCCAGACTCAACTGATGAAGAGAACAATGAAATCCTTGTTAAGATTTTCGATAAGGAATCTGAAGAGTTGATTCGCCAGTTTCCATCTGAAGAGATGCTTGCTTTAGAGGATAAAAAGAGTGATCTTGCAGGATTTTTTTTGATCAGAATGTTTGATGCTTTAAAATAGTTTTGTCGTAAACAAATTATAACAGTGCTTGTGTTGTAAACGGTGTCTTTCCTGTCTTTAAAATCCGGTATTAACGGTAACGCTTTATGCCGGATTTTTGTCTTGTAATTCTTTCATCTTGTTACGGCCTGCCCATGGATAAAGGTAGGCGAATAACAAATTTAGCGCTTGTGCCCGGGCTTGATTCAACGGTCATTTCGCCTTTATGATTTTCAGTGATAATGAAATAGGAGACACTAAGCCCCAGCCCTGTCCCCACCCCTACCGGCTTGGTGGTGAAAAAGGGATCAAAAATATGCTTGCGGATTTCTTCCTTCATTCCAGGTCCGTTGTCTTCTATCTCCATGCAGGCCATGTCCCGGACCGGATCCACATAGGTCCGGACAATAAATTTGGGCTCCGGGGTTCCTGCTCCTTGCATAGCCTGGGCCCCGTTGGTCAGGATATTCAGGATTACCTGCTGGATTTTGCTGGCTTGACAGAAAACGGCAGGAAGATTGTCATCATATTCCCTGATGATCTCAATTTTCTTGAAGTCATAATCTTTTTTCAAGTCGTAATCGGTGGCTGCCAGTTCAATCGTCTTGTCCAGGATTGTGTCAAGATGATGGGCGAATACGGCCGAGTCTTCTTTTCTGGCAAAACTGAGCATATTGTTAACGGTCTCAGACACCCGCTGCCCGGATGAGATGATGGTTTCAATCATCCTCTGTATTCCCCTCTCTTCCATGAATCGTTCAATAGACTCCATGGTAATACCGGCGGCTTCAGCCGCTTTTAGGTTAGCCGGGATATTGGCGGCTGTTTTAAGGCGCTGTGCCATTACCTGGGCGGTCTGCATCATGGCGGCAAGGGGATTGTTAATTTCATGCGCCATGCCCGCGGCCACCCCCCCGACGGAGAGCATCTTTTCACTCTGGATCATCATTTCTTCCATTCGTACCCGTTCTGTCACATTATCCACCCGGATCACGGCACCTTCCACGCCGTTGGCCACCAGAGGGAAGATGATGATATCTTCGTAGCAAATTTCCTGGGCCACCTTACGGGAGACTTTGGGCGATTTGATCACCCGGCGCTCCAGGATAGACGTCCGTATGTTTTTCATCTCATCGGCCAGGCGGGGGAACACCTTGGCCAGGGCCTGGGCCTGGGCATCCTTGAAATTCAATCCGGTTACCTGTTCCGCCTGGCGGTTCCACTGGGTTACCCTGCCTTCTCCGTCCACCGCAACGAGCATGGACGGCATGGAATTAATGATATTGGAGAGGTAGTTCCGCAATTTGCGCAGTTCTTCTTCGTTTTTCTTGTGTTGTGAAATAAAGCGGGCCTGTTGAACATTTTGATATGCTGTCAATGAGAGTTGCCGGGTCACCGCAAAGAGCACGTTCGCAGCATTCTCGAACTGCGCCTTGGACATTATGGGGACCTGGAGATAAGCTGCACGGAAGTCATTTTCATTTGCACCGATTTCATGGGCATAGGCTATAATTTTATTTTGATCCAGGGCGTCATTCCGGACCTGACCGATCAGCCAGTTGGCAATATGGCGGCCACCGACGGAAATGGCGGTGCCTGCGTTCCACAAGCCGGCGCTTAGACAGGCCATGATATTGGGACCGTCGGGATTATGGCGTCCGATCATTGAGTCGGAGTATTTGCATTTCTCGCACCCCTTTTTTGTGTTTCGAATAATTTTTTCACACAGGTCCGTAAAATTGCTCGGCTGCGTGATCCGTGTGCCGTCAGGATGGGTAATAATCGCTGCGACGCCGAAGGCCTTGGCATACAGATCCTGAAGCTGCTGGATATCGGTTAGATTGAACAGATCTTCAAAGGCAATGTCTGAGACATCTCCAAGCGGCTGGGTCAGGGCCAAGATACGATTCTCAAGGGCTTCGGCCATCCGCTTGCGCTCGGTGATGTCCTGAACAAAGGAAATGGCATATTCTCGGCTCCCGTATTCTATAAGATTCCTGTTCACCTCAACGAAAATTACGGAACCGTCCTTCCTGATGTGCTCCCTTGTCAGGTTTAGAATGCCATGGGCACCCAATTTACGCCAATTGGAAGCCCAGTCTTCATGGGCAACCCTCGGGTCGATATCGGATATGGACATAGCCGACAGTTCTTTCTGAGTATAACCGAGAATTTGCGCGGCTTTTGGGTTAACCTCCAGAATCCGGCCATCCGGAGCAAGGCGATAGATTCCGATATTGGCATGGTCAATAATGAATCGGTAAAGATAAAGAGCTTCCTCTGCCTTTTTGCGCTCGGTGATGTCAGCATGGAGGCCGACAAAGCGCAGGGGAGTCCCCTCGACATCTCTGGAAACAATCTTCCCCTTCGCCTGTATCCACATATAGGTGCCGTCCTTACGCAGAAACCTGAACTCCACCTTATAGGCTTTCAGTTCTCCTGCCAGATAACGGTCAATGGCCGATTTGGTCCGCTCTATATCCTCTGCATGAATACGCTTTGCAAATTCACCAAACGTTTCAGGAAATTCATTGGGTTCATACCCTGCCATGGTGTAAAAGCGATCATCAAAGAATACTGTATCTTTTTGGATATACCAGTCCCAGATGCCTTCATTGGCTCCGGACAAGGCCATGCCCAATCGCTCCCGGCTCCGGCGCAGTTCCTCTTCCACAGCCTTTCGCCGAACGATTTCTTTCTGGAGCCGCTCTTGATTCTCCTGTAGAGCCACCTCAAAAGCAAGTTCATTTTTTTCTCGGTTGAGCAGGAGGCCCACCAGCATAATCCCGGCAAATATGGCCAGGCCGTAAGGCAAGGCCATGGCTTTCATCAAAGTCCACCCCGTATGGAAATCCTTGACAAAAAGAAACCCCGGCAGGATGATCAGGGTGGCAAACAATGAACTGGTAAAAGCCTTCCGAACTGAAGAAAAGCTTCCGGGAAAACGGTTCAGTACGATTCCGGATACTGCTGCCAGGGATACGCCGATCACCCCGGCCAATGCCCCGCCTCCGCCAAGATGAATGCGGAAGGCACCGGCCAGAAATGCGCTGACCACAGCCGAAACCGGACCTCCGAATACTCCGCTCAGGGCGATGATCGCATTTCTCTGGTCAACGATAACACCTTCAAAAACTGGAATTTTGGCGAACATGCAACCAATGGCAAACAGGCCAAAGGAAATTCCCATAGAGATCTGGCGTCTGAACCGGGCTGATTCTTTAAAATTGCGCAGCAAATACCCGTATACTGTTACCAGGGCGATAAATATAGCCAGATTGTTAAACAGAGAAAAAAATAACTCAACGCTACGGACCATTCATTCTTTCCTTTTTTCCCAGTCCCTAATTACCAAACAAGCTTTAAGCTTCTCAGATCAACTCAGCAAATCTTTTTAAAAGAGAAGCCGAATATGGCGTTTCTTCTATTTGCTCGAAAAGTTGTTCAGGTTCAAAATTGGCGGATTTAACATCATCTAATAGATTCTTAATATAACTTTTAGTCGCAGCTGAATTTGCCTCAGGATGGAATTGAACGCCCCAGGCATTTTTACCAATTCGAAATGCCTGATGCGGCTCAAATTCGTTTCGGGCTAAAACAATTGCATCCGGAGGCAATTGAATAACACTTTGGGAATGAAACAGGTGAACTTTAAACCTGCCCGGCAATCCTATAAATAAAGGGTCATTTTCACAACTTGGCAGCAGCTCTATTTCTTTGGTGCCAATTTCAAGACTAATCGGATGGAAATCAACAACCCCGCCCATGGCCTTAGCAATCACCTGATGGCCAAAACATATTCCAAGTAATGGTATCTGATGTTTAATAATACCCTTTGTCCACTCTTCAAGCGCGAGGCACCAATCCAGGTTGTCGGTTACATATGCATGAGAACCGGAAATGATTGCACCTCCAACCTGACTGGGCTCGGGCAACGGATCGGATTCAGCATTGACAATGTTAATTTTACGATTGGAGCGACCAAGCCCCCTTGAGATCCAATCTTCAAAATCTCCGTGTTCATCTATGAGATCCGGAAACGTTTTTCCTGTTTTTATGATCGTAATAGGCTTCATTAAATTTCTCCATAGTGCCATTTAATCCTAACATTTTCACCTTTGAATTTACGATCAATTTTGCACGATCATTATTTCTCCTATGGTTCAATGTTCATTTAATCTTAATCAGCTCGTACTCCCGGGTCCCCAGGCCGATCTTTTCGGCATGGGCCAGGCAGCTTTGCCATTCAGACTCCGGCCGATTATTGGTAAAATGGTCGTGATGGTCATGGAAGTCACGCTTGGCCAGGTTCTCGGCCAACTGGCTGCCGGGCAGGGGATCGGCCGCCAGGCAGGCGTCCGCACAGGCCTGGTCCAGGGCCAGGGGATCAAAGGATGCAAACATGCCCAGGTTGGGCAGGATGGGTACATCGTTTTCTCCGTGGCAGTCACAGTTTGGGGAGACATCCACCACCAGGGAAATATGGAAACAGGGACGCCCGTACACCACGGCTTTGGCATACTCTGCCATGCGGCGATTCAGCATCTCGACTGCGGCGTTGAAATCAAATGAGATTGCGTCAAAGTTGCACGCTCCAAGGCAGCGGCCGCAGCCCACGCAATTGTCCTGGTTCACCCGCATTTTTTTATCTTCTTTATAGAAATCCAGCGCCTGGTTTGCACACTCCTTTTGGCAAGCCAGACAACCCCGGCACAGGGCTTCGTCAATCTGGGCCTTGCCGCTGCTGTGCTGCTCGGTTTTGCCAGCCCGGGAACCGCATCCCATGCCGATGTTTTTGATGACGCCGCCGAAGCCGGTCATCTCGTGCCCTTTAAAATGGGTAAGACTGATGAAGAGATCCGCATCCATAACGGCCCGGCCGATCTTGGCCTCCTTGACATACTCGCATCCGGTCAGGGGAACATTAATATCATCAGTTCCCTTAAGGCCGTCGCCGATGAGGATGGGACAACCCACGGTCAAGGGGGTGAATCCGTTTTCCCAGGCGCATTCCAAGTGCTCCAGGGCATTTTTTCGGCTTCCCGGATACATGGTATTGCAGTCGGTTAAAAAGGGTTTGCCCCCCAGTTCCTTGACCACGTCTGCTACGGCTCTGGCATAGTTCGGCCGAAGATAGCTGATGTTCCCCAGTTCTCCGAAGTGAAGCTTGATGGCGGCAAACTTGCCGTCCATATCGAGATCCCCAATTCCCGCCTTTTTGATGAGCTTTTTCAGTTTTGTCGGCAGTCCGTCGCCAAACGCCTTGGTGCGAAAATCCGTAAAATAAACTTTTGCTTTTTCCATGATTACCTTTCTCCTGTTTAGAAGATAGCCTGATCGTTTCTTATAAACAACCATGGGCTGAGCTGGCATATCAACTGCCAGGCTCAGCCCACAACGAAACAAGAAAGTAATTCAACAACTTATTGAGACTTTCATATGAAATTTGCCTGATTGTCCAATTTACCGTGTCAGCTGGCGGTATTTGATCCTTGTGGGTTGATTTTCCTTTATACCCAGTCGTTTTCTGTGATCCTTTTCATAGTCTGAATAAGACCCTTCAAAGAACAGGGTCTGACTGTCTCCTTCAAAGGCCAGGATATGGGTGGCAATACGGTCCAGAAACCACCGGTCATGGCTGATGATCACAGCACAACCTGCAAAATTCTCTAATGCTTCCTCCAATGCCCGCATGGTATTGACATCCAGGTCATTGGTGGGTTCGTCCAAGAGCAGCAGGTTGGCCTGTTTTTGCAGCATGCTGGCCATGTGTACCCGGTTGCGCTCTCCGCCTGAAATATCTTTCACCTTTTTCTGCTGGTCAGAGCCGGAGAAGTTAAATTTACCCACATAGGCCCGGGCATTGATTTCCCTGTCCCCGAGCAACAGGGTCTCGCTTCCGCCGGAGATCACTTCATAAATTGTTTTTTCCGGATCCAGGGTGTCCCTATCCTGGTCCACATAGGCGGCGCGCACAGTGTCGCCGATTTCAATGGTGCCGGAATCGGGTTTTTCCTTTCCGGTAATCATTTTAAACAGCGTGGTCTTACCGGCACCGTTGGGGCCCACCACACCCACAATAGCACCCGGAGGAAGGATAAAATTCATATCTTCCACCAGAAGTTTGTCCTCAAAGGCTTTGGAAACATTTTTCGCCACAATGACCTTTGAGCCAAGCCGCGGTCCCGGTGGAATAAAAATTTCCATTTTTTGTTCCTGCTGTTTGCTGTCCTTGTTGAGCATCTCTTCGTAGGCCGTAATTCTGGCTTTGGATTTGGAGCGACGGCCCTTGGGCGACATCTTGATCCACTCAAGCTCTCTGGCCAGTGTCTGGCGGCGTTTGCTCTCGCTTTTTTCTTCCTTTGCCAGGCGCTGCTGTTTTTGTTCCAGCCAGGAGGAGTAGTTGCCTTTCCATGGAATGCCTTCGCCCCTGTCCATTTCCAGAATCCAGCCGGCCACATTGTCCAGGAAATAGCGGTCATGGGTTACGGCAATGACCGTACCTTCAAACCGACTTAAATGCTGTTCCAGCCAGGCCACGGATTCGGCGTCAAGATGGTTGGTCGGCTCGTCCAGAAGCAGAATATCCGGTTTCTGCAGCAGCAGACGGCACAGGGCCACCCTGCGTTTTTCGCCGCCTGAGATAACACTGACAGGGGTATCTTCAGGTGGGCAGCGAAGTGCGTCCATGGCCATTTTAAGTTTGGCATCCAGATCCCATGCATCAATATGGTCAAGCTTTTCCTGCAGCTTTCCCTGTTTTTCCAAAAGCGCGTCCATCTCATCATCGGACATGGGTTCTGCAAAGGCTTCAGATATCTTTTCGTATTCTTTTAAAAGGTCTACGGTTTCCTGGACCCCTTCTTCCACCACTTCCCGCACGGTTTTATCCGAGTCCAGCAGGGGTTCCTGCTCAAGAAAGCCCACGGTAAATCCCTTGGATAAGATGGTTTCACCCACAAACTCGGTGTCTACCCCTGCCAGAATTTTTAAAAGGGTTGATTTACCTGAGCCGTTAAGACC